>DATKFF010000408.1:0-8940 GCA_035511595.1 Solirubrobacteraceae bacterium
ACGGTGCGGCGCCGAGGTCGAGATCCGCCAGCTGGAGCAGTGGTTCTTCCGTATCACCGACTACGCCGACCGCCTGCTCGACGAGCTCGAGACGATCGAGTGGCCCGAGTACGTGAAGACGATGCAGCGCAACTGGATCGGTCGCAGCACCGGCGCCGAGGTGATCTTCCACGGCGACGAGCTGGACATCGACTACCCCGTGTTCACCACGCGGCCGGACACCCTGTTCGGGGTCACCTTCTTCGCGATGGCCCCCGAGCACCCCGACGTGTTCAAGCTCGCCCAGGGCACCGACTACGAGGAACAGGTCCATCACTACGTCAACCGGGCACTGACCGAGCCGTTCGATCAGCGAACCGATGCCGACAAGCCGAAGACGGGCGTGCCGCTCGGCCGCACCGTCACCAACCCGGTCAACGGGGAGCAGGTCCCGATGTTCGTCGCCGACTACGTGCTGATGGAATACGGCACGGGCGCGGTGATGGGCGTGCCCGCGCACGATCAGCGTGACTACGAGTTCGCCCTCACCTTCGACCTGCCGATCCGTCCCGTGGTGGTGCCGGCCGACGGCGAGGTCCCCGAGGGCCAGGCGTTCATCGTCCACACGGAGGACGAAGTGCTGGTCAACTCCGGCGCTTTCACCGGGATGAACGCGGTCGAGGCCCAGCGGGCGATCGTCGAATGGCTCGACCGCGAGGGCAAGGGCCACCAATCCGTGAGCTACAAGCTGCGCGACTGGCTGATCTCTCGCCAGCGCTACTGGGGCTGCCCGATTCCGGTGATCTACTGCGAGCGCTGCGGCATCGTCCCGGTCCCGGACAACGACCTCCCGGTCGAGCTGCCGGACATCGAGGACTACCAGCCGAAGGGCCGCTCGCCGCTGGCGACCGCGGAGGGCTGGGTCAACGTCAAGTGCCCGGAATGCGGCGGCCCCGGCCGGCGCGAGACCGACACGATGGACACGTTCGTGGACTCCAGCTGGTACTACCTGCGCTACACCGACGCCCGCAACGACCGCGCCGCCTGGAACCGCCACGTGGCCGACTACTGGATGCCGGTCGACCAGTACATCGGGGGCGTCGAGCACGCGATTCTGCACCTGCTGTACTCCCGCTTCTTCGTCAAGGTGTTCGCCGACATCGGCCTGCTCGGGATCCAGGAGCCGTTCCAGCGGCTCTTCACCCAGGGGATGGTCCTCGGCCCGGACGGGCGCAAGATGTCCAAGTCGGTGGGCAACGTGGTCAGCCCGATGCCGATCGTCGACCGCTACGGCGCCGATGCCGCGCGCACGTACGTACTGTTCATCGGTCCGCCCGACCAGGACGCCGCCTGGTCAGAGACCTCGCTCGAGGGCGTGCACCGCTTCCTATCCCGCCTGTGGCGCGTCGGCGACGAGCTGTCCGGCGAGCCCGGACCCGCGGACCAGCCACCGGACCCCGAGGGCGACGGCCTGGCGCTTGTCCGCAAAGCCAACTGGGCGATCGACAAGGTCACGAGCGACATGGGCGGCCGGTTCGCGTTCAACACGGCGATCTCGGCGATCATGGAGCTGGTCAACGACCTGTACCGCTATCCGGAGGCCGGCCTCGCCGCGCGCCGGTTCGCGACTGCGACCGCCGCGTCGCTGCTGTTTCCGTTCGCGCCGCACCTGGGCGCCGAGATCTACTACGAGCTGACCGGACGCAGGGTCTGGGAGGAGCCGTGGCCCGACGCCGACCCCGAGATGCTCCAGGCCGAGACGTTCGAGCTCGTCTGCCAGGTCAACGGCAAGGTCCGCGACCGCGTGACGGCGCCGACCGGGGCGCCGCGCGAGCAGCTGGAGCAGCTGTGCCTTGAGACCCGCGGCGTCAGGTCACACCTCGATGGGCACGAGATCGCCAAGGTCGTCGTCGTGCCCGACAAGCTGGTCAACGTCGTCGTCCGCTGAACGGTGGACGGGCCGCCCTACGTCGCGGTCGTCGGTCCCGGCGAGGCGACCGAGCCGCAGGTCGAGGTCGCGGTCGCCGTCGGTCGCGCACTGGGCGAGGCCGGTGCGGTGCTCGTCTGCGGAGGCCTCGGGGGCGTGATGGCCGGTGCCTGCCGCGGAGCCGCGGCGACTGGCGGTGTGACCGTCGGGATCCTGCCGGGCAGCGACCGCGCGAGCGCCAACGAGTGGGTGTCCGTCGCGATCCCCACCGGGCTCGGCGAGCTTCGCAACGGTCTGGTCGTCTCCGCGGCGGATACCGTGATCGCGGTCGGAGGCGCATACGGCACGCTTGCGGAAATTGCGCTGGCGCTGCGGACGGGCGTCCCCGTCGTCGGGATCGGCACCTGGGAGATCGATGGCGTCGAGCACGCCGAGGACGCCGCCGACGCCGTCGCGCGCGCCCTCGCTCACGTCGACCGCCCCGCCTAGACTCGGGAACAGGTGGCCACGTTCAAGCCCGCATACCTGATTCACGGCGACGACCACGGCCGGATCGCCGAGCGCCGCGCGCGCCTGCGCGAGCTCGCCGAGGCCGAGAGCGGCGCCCACGGGCTCGAGCTGTTCGAGGGTGACAGGGCGACGCCCGACGAGGTGGCTGCCAACCTGGCGATGATGACGTTCGCGATCGGTCGCCGCTTTCTGATCGTCGACGGCGTCGAGCGCTGGAAGGAGAAGGACCTCGAGCCGCTCGAGGCGGCGCTGAAGGCGATCGGGCCGGACACGACGGTCGCGTTCTTCGCCCGGGAGGACACGCGTGTCAAGGCGCCGGCCCGGCTGCACGACGCCGTGCGCGCCGCCGGCGGCGACATCGCGGCCGAGGAGAACGTGAAGTCCTGGGAGCTTCCGAAGTGGGTGATCGCCCGCGCGCGTGAGCTCGGGCTGCAGCTGGAGCCCGACGCCGCGCGGGCGCTGGTCGCTCACGTGGGCGAGCGCCAGCAGCGGCTGCTGCGCGAGCTCGAGAAGCTCGAGTTGGCGGCCGGCGAGGACCGGCGGATCGATGTCGCCGCGATCGAGGCGCAGGCGGCGCCGTCGGCCGAACGGCGCGCCTGGTCGCTGGCGGACGCGCTCGTCGGCGGTGACGCCCCGGCGGCCTCGCGCGTCTACCTGGCGCTGCGTTCGCAGGGGGAGCGGCTGCCCGGGCTGATCTACTGGATGGCCCAGCGGGTGCGCACGGCGCACGAGGCCGCCGCAGCGCTGGAGGCCGGCGAGCCGGTCGCCCAGGTCAAGCGACGGTTGCGGATGCCGTCGCGCGCGGCTGATCGGCTGATCGCCGACGCGCGGCGCACCGGGGCCGAACCGCTACGCCGCGCGATCGAGCAGATCGCGGACCTTGAGCTCGACTCACGCGGCGGCGGCCGCGCCGGCGGCGCCAGCGAGGACACGGCGGCGCTGCAGGCGATCCAGCGGATCGCCGGGTCTTAGAGCACGTGCAGAACGACCAGTAGCGCGAAGATCGCGCCGACGAGCAGCACGATCGCGAGGCTGCGCTGGACCCAGCCGGCGTGGCGCTCGTGACTCGGTAGCGCGCGCGTGGCGTTGCGCATCACCATGGCGGCCCCGCGGGCGGTGACAGCCTCGTCACGCTGCTGCGCTAGGCGCGCGCCGTTCTGAGCCAGCGCGTCACGCTCCCCGAGGGCGCGGTCGCGGGCCTGGGCCGCGTTCTGGCGCTCATGGACCGCCTGCTCGAGCGCGTCCTGGGCCTGCTCGAGCTCCGCGCCGATCCGCCTTGCGCTCTGCTCGACGCGGTCCCGCTCGGCGGCCAGCTGCTCACGCGCCAGGCGCTCACGGTCGCGCTCGGCGGCGACCTGGTCCCGCGCCCTGGTGGCGGCGTCACGTGCCTCGATCGCCGCGTCCAGCCGGCCGACCGCGGCGTCGCGGCGCTCCTGCGCCGCCGCCAGCTCGACGCCCGCGGCGGCGGCCGTGTTGGCGGACTCCGCGCTCGCCGTCTGCGCCGCCTCGAGCTCGGAGCGCACGCGATCCAGCTCGCTTCGCATGGCCGCGAGCTCCTCACGCAACGCCTTGAGCTCGTCACGGCCGTCGGCCGGCTTGGCCGCGCGCCTCCTCGTCGGAGCCGAACGCGTCTCGGCCTCGGCGGTGTGATCGCTGCGCCCACGCGTGATCGGCCGCATGGGGCGGCTGTCGTCACGGGAGATCAGCTCGATTCGCTGGGCGGACTCGAGCCGCGGGCTCGGGGCTGGGAGGCGGACGGTGATGTCCGGCGCGACAGAGAGCTCGGCCTCAAGGACGCCGGCGTCCGGATCCCAGGGGAACGCAGCGTGCCATGCCCGGCCGTCTTCGGGCGCCCACGGCTTGTGCTCGAGATCGGCGAGCGCGCGTGAGCGGCCGCCTTCGACGATCAGCGCCAGCGTCGGCCGGACGAATCTGCGCCCCCGCACGCCGAACCAGCGGCCGCTCAGCTCGAGCCGGTCGCCATCGCCGAGCTCGAAGCGATCGAGCTCGAAGAAGATCTCGCCTGCCGTGACCGCCGGCTGTAGGGCCTTGGCCATGAGGTAGCCCATGATGACAGCGCGCCCGCCGACACGCTGCAACAGCGCGCCCGCGGCGGAATGCGCCGGCCCGAGTTAGCCGCGGCGCACGCGGGCGGCGCGGGACTTCTTACGCGCGCCGGTGTTGCGGTGCAGCGCTCCGCGCTTGACAGCTTTGTCGATCGTCTGGACGAGCTCGCGATGCTCGGCGTCCGCAACGTTTGCGTCACCCTCCGCCACCGCCCGCTCAAGCCGGCGGAAATACGTCTTGATCTTCGTGACGTAGCGGCGGTTCTCCAGCCGCTCGCGCTCGGCGCGCAGGATCCGCTTCTTCTGTGAGGGGATGTTTGCCATGGCAGCGAAAAGCCGCGGCCGATCCGCCGCGGCGCGCCCGTACTATAGCGGCCCCCCGTGGACACCGAGACCCTCGAATTGGACGCGTCGTCGCCCCGGCCGCGGCGGCGGCTCGCGACCAACACGGCGATCTTCGCGATCGCGACGGCGCTCTCCCGGATCGCCGGGCTCGGCCGCGAGGTCGTCCAGGCGGCGTTCTTCGCGACCTCGCCCGCGGCGTCGGCGTTCACGCTCGCCTCCCAGGTCCCGAACCTGTTCAGCAACCTGTTCTCCCAGGCGGCGCTGTCGGCGGCGTTTGTTCCGGTTTTCACCGAGTTGCTTCAGGAGGGGCGCAAGCGTGAGGCGTTCCGGGTCGCCGCGACCCTCTTCTGGATCATTCTGCTCGGGCTCGGCGCGTTGACACTGGTGTGGTTCGGAGTCGCCGGAGTGGTGGTCCCGCTGTTCACCGGATCCCACATTCCAGCCGGGCTGACGGCCGGGCTATCTCGAGTGCTGTTCCCGGTCGTGCTCCTCCTGAGCCTCACCGGCCTGCTGGTCGGGATTCTCCAGTCCTATGACGAGTTCACGATCCCGGCACTCGCGCCGGCGGTCTGGAACCTCGTGATTCTCGTGCTGCTGGTTGTGCTGCACTCGCGGTTCCACGGCACCAACAGGATCTATGCGTACGCGATCGCCTGGCTGGTGGCCACCGTCGTTCAATTTCTGATGATCGCGTCAGCTCTGAGGCGCATCGACTTCCGGCTGTCGTTCAGTCTCGACTGGCGCGATCCGCGGATCCGCCAGGTCCTGCTGCTTTTCCTACCGGTGACGATCAGCATCGGGATCGTCAACCTCGACATCTTCATCAACGCAGGTTTCGGTTCGCTGGTCTCGAGCGCCGCGCCGGCAGCGATCAACGACGCGTTCCGTATCTACATGCTCCCCCAGGGCATCTTCAGCGTGGCGGTCGCGACTGTGCTGTTCCCGACGCTGAGCCGGATGGCGGTCCGGCGCGATCCCGGGGGCATCCGCCGCGCGGTCGGCAACGGGATGCGTCAGATCAACCTATTCCTGATCCCCTCGGCGGCGCTGCTGCTGGTGCTCGCGACCCCGGTCACGCGGCTCGTCTACCAGCACGGGACATTCGGGCCGCGCTCAACGCACCTGGTCTCGGTCGCGCTCTTCTGGTTCGCGTTCAGCCTCCCGTTCGCGGGCCTGAACCTGTTGTTGACCCGGACCTTCTTCGCGGTCCAGCGGCCCTGGATCCCGACCAAGCTGGCGGCGCTGAACATGGTCGTCGACGTGATCGTCAGCATCGCCCTGTACAAGCCGCTCGGGATCGCCGGTCTGGTGATCGGCACGGCCGCCGCGAACATCGTGATGACGGCGCTCCAGCTCCACCGCCTGCGGGTCGGGCTCAACGGTCGGCTCGAGGGCGTCCAGACGCTGATGATCACGCTCCGGATCACGGTTGCCACGATCCTGATGGCGGCGCTCGCCCGCGCGGTCTGGGTGCTGCTCGACGACCTGCTCGGCCGCTCGCTGATCGCGCAGATCTTGGAGGTCGGGATCGCGACGACGGCGGCGGTGGCGCTGTACGCGCGGATCGTTCTGTGGTTGCGCGTCCCGGAGGCCCGGCAGGTCCAGTTCCTGATCCTCCAGCGCCTCGGGCGCGGGTAATGTGGGGACCATGGACCAGCCAAACTTCTACGAGCGCCACTTCTCCGGCTGCGAGCGAGAGCGCGCATTCCTGAGCGCGACGGCATTCACCATCACGTTCGCGACCGCGCGCGGGATCACCCACTCGATCAGGGCTGGGGTTGGACCGTTCCACAACATCAGCGAGGGCGGACGGCACATCCATCACTCGACGTTCGGGATCCTCGGCCTGCTCGGCGTCGGCTACCTGTGGACGTACCGTTACGGGATCGGACCGGCGCCGGGCGGCAGGTGGCCGTCTCGAATCACCGCGACGGCATACGGCGTCGCCTCCGCGCTGACGCTCGACGAGTTCGCGCTTTGGCTGGACCTACACGACGACTACTGGGACAAGCAGGGACGCAAGTCGATCGACGCCGTGGCGATCTTCGGCGGCCTGCTGGGAGTGGGCGTAGCCGGCCGCAGCGCGCTCAAGGAGCTCGGACTGCTGCCCAAGTGGCTCGAGCGCGCCGCATAGCCCACTGGGCCTCGGTCGCTAAATACCCTCTAGGTAGATGGCCGACCAGGCACACATACGCAACTTCTCGATCATCGCGCACATCGACCACGGCAAGTCGACGCTCGCGGATCGGATCCTCGAGCTGACGCACACCGTCGACCCGCGGCTGATGCGCGCGCAGCTGCTCGACTCGATGGAGCTGGAGCGTGAGCGCGGGATCACGATCAAGGCGCAGGCCGTGCGTGTGTTCTTCAAGTCCCCGCGCGACGGCGAGACCTACCAGTTGCACCTGATCGACACCCCGGGGCACGTCGACTTCACCTACGAGGTGTCCCGCTCGCTGGCGGCGTGTGAGGGCGCCCTGCTCGTGGTCGACGCGTCGCAGGGGGTCGAGGCGCAGACGGTGGCCAATACGTACCTGGCGATCGACGCCGGACTCGAGCTGATCCCCTGCCTGAATAAGGTCGACCTCCCCGGGGCCGAGCCCGAGCGGGTTGCGGCCGAGGTCGCCGAGCTGCTCGGGGAGCCCGCCGAGAGCGTGCGGCGGATCAGCGCGAAAACCGGGGAGGGGGTCCTGGAGGTGCTCGATGAACTGGTCGCACGGGTCCCGCCGCCGTCGGGTGACCCCGAAGCGCCACCGCGGGCGCTGATCTTCGACTCCGAGTTCGACCAGTACCGCGGCGTAATCGCGTACATCCGGGTCGTCGACGGCACCTTCACGAAGGGCGAGGCGATCCGCGCGATGCAGGCTCAGACCGAGGCGGAGATCGACGACATCGGGTTCTTCACACCGGCGATGGCGCCCGCCGATGCGCTCCACGCCGGCGAGGTGGGCTACCTGATCACCGGCGTCAAGGACGTCACCAAGCTGCGAGTCGGCGACACGCTGACGACCATCGCCGGGCGGGCAGGGTCCGCATCCCAGCCGCTGCCCGGGTACCGGGAGGTAAAGCCGATGGTCTTCTGCGGCCTCTTCCCGATCGACTCCGACGACTACCCGGACCTGCGCGACGCGCTCGAGAAGCTGTCCCTGAACGACGCCGCCCTGAGCTGGGAGCCCGAGACCAGCGACGCGCTCGGGTTCGGGTTCCGGTGCGGGTTCCTGGGGCTCTTGCACATGGACATCGTCCGTGAGCGCCTCGAGCGCGAGTACGACCTCGAGCTGCTCGCGACGATGCCGAGCGTCGAGTACGAGGTGACGCTGACCGACGGCACCACGATGCCGGTTCACTCGCCCAACGACTTCCCGGACCCGGCCCGGGTGGCCGAGGTGCGCGAGCCGTACATCCGCGCCTCGATCCTGACGCCGAAGGAATTCGTCGGGCAGATCATGGAGCTCTGCCAGGACCGGCGCGGCGAGCACGCCGGGATGCATTATTTGTCAAGCGAACGGCTGCAGCTGACCTACGACCTGCCGTTGGCCGAGATCGTGCTCGACTTCTTCGACCAGCTGAAGTCCCGCACCCGCGGCTACGCGTCGCTCGACTACGAGCTGATCGGGCTGCGCGAGTCGGACCTGGTGAAGCTGGACATCCTGCTCGCCGGCGACCCGGTCGACGCGCTGTCGATGGTGGTGCACCGCACGAAGGCGCAGGACATCGGCCGCACGCTCGTGGAGAAGCTGCGCGAGAAGATCCCGCGCCAGCAGTTCGACGTGCCGATCCAGGCGGCCATAGGCTCCCGCGTCGTCGCGCGCGAGACGGTCAAGGCGTTCCGCAAGGACGTGATCGCGAAGTGCTACGGCGGCGACATCTCGCGCAAGCGCAAGCTGCTGGAGAAACAGAAGGAGGGCAAGAAGCGGATGAAGCAGGTCGGCCGTATCGAGGTTCCGCAGGAAGCCTTCCTCGCCGTGCTCGAGCTGGGCGACTCCTCCTCGTCGTGACCCGCGCGGTCTACGCCGTCGGGCGCGAGAAGGTGCGCGAGTACGCCTACGCGACGGGGGAGACCGACCCGCGCCACCTCGACCCCGACGCCGCCCGCGCCGCCGGGTACGCCGA
>DATKFF010000409.1:0-2958 GCA_035511595.1 Solirubrobacteraceae bacterium
TCGCGATCTGCCGCGGCATGCAGGCCGTGAACGTCGCCCGCGGCGGGACGCTTCATCAGCATCTTCCCGACGTCGTCGGCGAGCAGATCAACCACCGCCAGGACGAGCCCGCCGCCGACCCGACGCACTGGGTCACGCTCATGGGCGACAGCCAGCTGCGGCGGATCCTCGGGCGCAGCCGGACGAAGGTCAACTCGTTCCATCACCAGGCGGTCGACGAGCTCGGCGAGCGGCTCGTGATCACCGGCCGCGCCCGCGACGGGACCGTCGAGAGCCTCGAGGCGACCGACCGCGAGTTCCTGCTCGGGGTTCAGTGGCACGCCGAGTGCATGGTCGCTCGCGCCGAGCAGGCGGCGCTGTTTCGCTCGTTCGTCGAGGCCGCCGAGCGGTTCGAGCGCGGCGGCGACCGGTTCGCCCGCGCCGCTTAGCGCCCGCGCCCGCTCAGACCGTCGTCGGTTCGGTCTCGCGCTCCTCGGCCTCGCCGGCGCTGACCTCGGGCAGGGCCCGCGCCGCCGAGCCCTCGATGTTGATGTGCGGCAGACGGGCGTCGACCCAGCGCGGCAGCCGCCAGGTGATCGGCCCGAGCAGCTCCAGTACGGCCGGGAGCATCACGCACCGCACGATCACGGCGTCGAGGAACACGGCCACGGCGAGGCCGAAGCCGAACTCCTTCAGCGACCGCTCGTTGCCGAGCGCGAACGACAGGAACACGCAGATCATGATCGCCGCGGCCGCGGTGATCACGCGCCCGGTGAACGCGATCCCCTCGACGACCGCGACCCTCGCGTTGCGCCTTCGCATCCATTCCTCACGTATGCGGGAGATCAGGAACACCTCGTAGTCCATCGACAGCCCGAACACGACCGCGAACATGATCACCGGGACCCACGGCTCGATCGGGGCCTTCTCGACTCCGAACACGCTCGCCGCGTAACCGTCCTGGAACACGAGCGTGGTCAGTCCGAGCGCGCCGCCGATGCTGAGCAGGTTCATGATCGCCGCCTGCACCGGGATCACGAGCGAGCGGAACATCACCATCAGCAACAGCGCCGAGAGCACGACCACCAGCCCGATGAACAGCGGCAGCTTGGTCGCGAGCACGTGCGAGAAGTCGATCGAACCGGCCGTGAAGCCGCCGACCAGCACCGCCACCTTCGTCTGCTGCTTGTAGTTCGGCAGCACGCTGTGACGCAATCGGTTGACGAGGTCGGTGGTGGCGGTCGCCTGCGGAGCCGAGCCGGGGAAGGCCTGCATGACCGCGACACTGCCCGACGGCGAGATCTTCGGCTGGGTGACCGCGACGACACCCTTGGTGCCGGAGACGGTCTTCTGCAGCTGTGACAGCGCGGAGCTCTGATTACCGGCGGGCAGCTGCGCGACCAGCAGCAGCGGGCCGTTGAAGCCGGGGCCGAAGCCCTTCGCCAGCAGGTCGAACGCCTGCCGGGTGCTGGTGCCGCTGGGGTCGTTCCCCGCGTCGCTGTTCTCGAGGCGGATCGCGAACACCGGCAGGAGCACGGCGATCATCACCGCCGTCGAGAGGATCGCGAGCGGCCACGGGTGCGACTGGACCATCATGCTCCACCGCCGCCACGAGAGGCGGCGTTGCGGCGCAGCCACCGCGACCGCGCCGGCGCCGTTGCCGGCGGGGGCGACGCTCACGGGCTCGCGGCGGCGCAGCAGGCCGCGGCGCTTTCCGCGCGGGCGCACAATCCGCTCCCCCCACTTCGAGGACAGGATCGCCGGGAGCACCGTCAGCGACGCGGCGAGCACGAGCACCACCGCGATCACCGCTGCGATCGCGAGGCCGTACAGGAACGAGACGCCGGTCGCGAACATCCCGAGCAGGGCGATCACGACGGTGGTGCCGGCCAGCAGCACAGCCCGGCCTGAGGTGTCCATCGACTCGATGATCGAGCGGTCGATGTCGTGGAACTTCGAATAGTTCTCCTTGAAGCGCGTGACGATGAAGAGCGCGTAGTCGATCCCCACACCCAGGCCGATCATCAGCGCCAGCTGCGGACCCACGTTCGACATGCTGATCACGCGGGTCGCGAGCCCGATCACCGCGACGCCCGTGATCAGGCCGAGGCCGGCGGTGATCAGCGGCATTCCGGCGGCGGTCAGCGAACCGAAGGTGATCAGCAGGATGATCAGCGCGGCGATCACGCCGACCTCGGTCGCGGGACCGACGCTGAACCCCTCGGCCTGCTCGATCACCTGGCCGCCGGCGGCGAGTTGGAGACCCGGCACGTGGACGCCGTTGACAGCGTTCAGCACGGGCACGCCGGTGTTGCTCGGCAGCAGGTTCGCGCGTTTTGAGAAGTTGACCGTCGCGAAGCCGGTCGTGCGGTCGTGCGAGACCTGCACGGCTCCGGCCGAGCTGTACGGGCTGATCACGGCGACGACGTGGGGCATCTTCGCGACCTTGGCCAGCAGCTGGTCGATGGGTCCGCTCACCTGGGAGGAGTCGATCGTTCCCTTGGAGTAGTGGAACACGATCGTGTCGGTGTCCCCGCTCTGCACAGGGAACTGCTTCGTCAGCAGATCGCTTGCCCGCTGCGACTCCGTTCCGGGGAGCGTGAAGTCGCTCGCGTAGTTACGGCCCACCGCCTGCGCGATGACGCTCGTGAGGATCGCGATAACCACCCAGCCGACGATCACCATGCGGCGATGTGAGATGCACCAACGCGCTAGACCCAGCATCGAAAAACCACCCCTTGCAGAAGAGCTACAACTCGGACCAGCACCCCGCGGCCAATGCTACGCGACCGGTCCAGCCTGCCGCTTCTCCAGATGTGCTCAGTTGCCGGTGAAGAGCGGATCGCGGCGCTCGCCCGCGGCCGCGACGCCCTCGGCGAAGTCCGAGGTGCCGAACAGGATCGCCTGCTCGGCCGCCTCGTGGGCGGTGGCGAGACGAATCCGCTCGGGCAGGTCGCCCCGCATCGTGCGGCGGATCGA
>DATKFF010000410.1:0-2031 GCA_035511595.1 Solirubrobacteraceae bacterium
CATCCCCGCGCCGATGATCCCGGCGATCCCGAGAGCCCGTTCGATCTCGGCGTGTTGCTCGAGGAAGCTGGTGACCTGGGTGCGGCTGAGGCCGCCTACCGGCGTGCCGACGAGCACGGCGACCTGAACGGAACGTTCAACCTTGGTGCCCTGCTGGCGAAACGCGGGGACTTCGCGGGCGCAGCCGACGCATGTGATCGCCTGGACGACCGCCACGAGCCCGAGCTCGCGTCAAACCTCGCCGCGCTGATCGAGGAGCTGGCCGAGCTCACGGGCGCCGACGTGGCCCACCGCCGCGTTGACGAGCCCGCCCGCGCCGAAGAGGAAGAACCCGCGAGCGCCGAAGAGCGCGGGGACCTCCATGGTGAGGCGCTCGCGTACCACCGCGCCGATCAGGACGGCGATGCCGCGGCGGCGTGCAACCTCGGTGTGCTGCTCGAACGCGATGGGCAGCTCGCCGCCGCGGAAGCCGCGTACCGCCGCGCCGAGGCGCGCGGAGACGTCAACGGCACCTTCAACCTGGGGGGCCTGCTCGCGAAACGTGGCGACTTCGCTGGGGCGGCTGCCGCCTATCGTCGCCTGAGAGATCGCCACGAAGCCGAACTGGCGTCAAGTCTCGGCGCGCTACTGGAACAGCAGGGTGACCTCTCGGGCGCTGAGGCGGCCTACCGCCGGGCTCGAGAGCGCGGCCACGTTGAAGACCCTGAGGTCTTGCAGAGCACGGAGCCTCATTCGTCGGTGGCCGCGCCCAGTCGTGCGGGCGCAGGCGCCCCTCGGAAGGCGCCGAAGCCCGAGCCCGAGGAACGGACCGGGCCTCAGGTGGCCCAGCCCGGTCCTCATGCGGCGCCGAAGCACGATGTGGTCGAGCGAGAGCAAGATGTGAACCGGGCCGTGCCCGGCGCCGTCCCCGTGCGGCGCGATCGGAAACTCGCGAGGCGCCGGATGGCCTGGCTGGGGGCGGCGGCGGCCGTCGTCGCTCTCGGCGTTGCAGTGC
The DNA here is from genome assembly GCA_035511595.1 of Solirubrobacteraceae bacterium. Classification (GTDB taxonomy): domain Bacteria; phylum Actinomycetota; class Thermoleophilia; order Solirubrobacterales; family Solirubrobacteraceae; genus Palsa-465. The sequence goes on from DATKFF010000410.1 coordinate 995, forward strand.
TGAGCGGGGGTGGGAAATCGACGCGTACCAAGACTCCCATCCGCAGCCCCGCGGCCGTCGCAAGCGTGAAGCAGGCCCCGCCCGCGGTGGCCGCCACGGTGCCGGTCGCACCTCGACCGGCGCGGAAGCCACGCCCCGCCCCGGCTCCTCGCCATAGGACTGCGCCCCACACAAACGCGCCACCGGTCGCTGCGTCCACCCCGCCCGCCAGCCAGTCTCCCCCCGCACAGTCGGTAACCCAGGCCCCAGTCGGCGGCGGGAGCTCCAACTCGACCGCTGGCGGGGGCGGCAGCGCGGGCGGAAGCGGGAGCGGCCAAGGTAGCGTGGTCAGTACGCCGCCCACCGGGTCTGCGGGCGGAGGCGGCGGCGAGCCCAGCAACCCACCCAGTCCTCAAACCGGAGGCGGCGGTACCGGCACCTCGAGCGGCTCGAGCACCACAAGCAGCACACCCGCGCCAACCGGTACTGGCACCGCCAGCGGCGGAGGCTGATCACCCCCAGGCTCGGCAGGCGAGCAGCCGTAGAGTCCGGCACGATGACCTCGGCGGGTGGAGTCCCAGCGCGACCGACCGAGATCCTCAGCCGACGCGCGCTCAACCGGGCGCTGCTAGCACGCCAGATGCTGCTGGAGCGCCGCGAACTGTCGGCGGCGGACGCGATCGAGCACCTGGTCGGGATGCAGGCTCAAGAGCCCCAGGCCCCGTACATCGGGCTCTGGACGCGGCTCTTGGACTTCTCCCCCAACGAGCTCTCCGATCTCATCGCTAGCCGCCAGGCTGTCCGCGGCAGCCTGATGCGCGCCACGCTTCACCTCGTCACGGCGCGGGATTGGGCCCGCCTTCGACCGTTGGTCGGGCCCGTCCTAGAACGGGGCTTCGCGGGCAGCCCTTTCAGCAAGGCGATTGCGAAGGTCGATCTGGACCGGCTGCTGGCTCGCGGGCGCGAGCTGCTCGCAGAGAAGCCGCGCAGTCGTGCCGAGCTCGGGTTGCTGCTCGCGGAGCACTGGCCCGATGTCGACCGGACCTCGCTCGCCTACG
>DATKFF010000411.1:0-5883 GCA_035511595.1 Solirubrobacteraceae bacterium
AGATCGGCCTGCGCCGCGCCCTCGGCGCCACCAGAGGCCACATCCGCGCCCAGTTCCTCTCCGAAGCCGTCCTGCTCGGACTCCTCGGCGGCGCCGTCGGCGTCGCTCTCGGCGCTGTCGCGACCGTCGTCTACGCCCACACCAAACACTGGGCCACCGTCATCCCCACCGAAGCCTGGGCCGGCGGCATCGGTGCCTCCCTCATCATCGGCGCCGTCGCCGGGCTCGTTCCGGCCTTACGAGCGGCACACCTCTCACCGACCCAAGCCCTGTGGTCCGTCTAGCCCAACCGATCCGACGCGCCCTATCGACGCCGCCCGAGAGAAGAGCCGGGCTCTGGCGGCGCTGCCGCTCCCAGGGAAGGGCGCTCACCCGAGGTCCGCGTCTCGCTCGCTTCCAGGCATGTTCATTTTTCAGTCGCCGGTCAGGGTCGTGGCGACCGGATCCGGCTGACGATCGCCACGGCCAACACACCCAGCACCGCGGCCCCCGCCCCCGTCGTGCCCGACGAGGCCAGCGGTCTGCTGCGGGTACTGCGGGGACCGACCTATGACTCGTACGTCCAGCTTCCGGTGATCCCCGCCGCATCGGCGTCCACTGGTTAGCCGATCCGCTCGGCCAGCGAAACCATGATCCCCTCTGGCCCGCGCACGTAGGCCATGCGCCAGATGTTCTCGTACTGAGCGATGCCGCCGACGAGGCCGTAGCCATCAGCAGCCAGCTGGTTGACCGTCGCCTGCAAGTCGTCGACTTCGAATGACACGTTGCGCAGCCCCAGTTCGTTTGCCATGGCGGTGGGCGACCCTGGCTCGTGTTCCGGCTGGACGAAGCTCGACAGCTCCAGCCCAGGACCTCCCTCGGGCGGCCGCAGCATGACGATGTGACTGCGGGAGCCGGGGATGCCAATGACGGTGTCCACGAACTCGCCCTCGACGAACGTCCGGCCCTCGACCTCGAGGCCCAGCCCGACGAAAAACGCCGTCACCGCGTCAAGGTCCGCGACGGTGATACCGACGTGGTCGAAACGTCGTATGTGCGACATGAGGTACATCCTCCGGATCTCTTGGTGTCGTGGGCTGCGCCGGTCGAGGCCCTCAAATGCAAAGTCCCTCCGTCATCTCGTTCTTTCTCTCGCGCAGAGGCGTCTCCGTCTTCTCCGCGACGAAGGCGATCTTGCGGACTCGTCCTTCCCGCAGCCAGTCGCTCCAGAGTCGATGGGCGGCCAGCAACTCCTCTAGGGCGCGGTGCCCGATCTGCGCGACGATGTACGCAGCATCGGCGGCAAACGCGTTGATCAACGAGTCCGCGACAGCTTGATGGGACCTGCTGACGTCATCCTGCCAGCGGACATCGAGCCCGGCCAATTCCAAGCCAGTGAGCATCTCGTCCAGGGGGGTGAGCCAGACGGTATCGGCGTCGGGCATCCTGTCTCGCTCTGTCTCGGTGAGGGCCCGGCCCTCTTCCATGGTGAAGGCGAACCGCCCGCCCGTCGGAAGCGCCTTGGATATGGCCAGAAGCAGTGGCTCCTTTTCAGGGAAGGCAAGCATTGACTCGAGTAGGAGCACGACGTCGAACGGGCCCGGAGGGACCGGCGGGATCCGTGCGACCTCGAAGCGACACGGAAGGTCGCCGGCGCGTTCACGTGCAATGGCGAGAGCGCTGGAGCTGAAGTCCGCCCCCAGATAGGTGCAACCGAGCTCCTGGGTGATGAACCGACCGGGCCCGGCGACTCCGCAGCACAGGTCCAGCACGGAGACTCCGGGGGCAATTCCGGCCTGACGCGCCAGGGCCAGAATCTCCTCGGCGCGCATGAAGCTCTCTTGCTCAACGAACTCGCCGGGGGCGTATGCGGACAAGCGGGCTCGCCCGAGAGCCTTGACGAACGAAGCGCGCTCGTCCTGCCTCACGGTCCTACGCCAGTGAGCAGCGCCTTGTGCATCCACCGCAGGATGTCAGGCCACACCCGGGAAGGCTTGGCATGGCGCCGGCGTCTTGGGTGCGTGCAGCTCAAGCATCCAGGAGCCGGTTCGCTCGACGCTTGGCGCCTGACACGACGTCGCATTGGCGGGGACGGACGCAACGATCAAGACGCACAGGACGCCAGCGATCGGCGGGACAGTCCACGCCAGGGCGAATCGCGCGATGATGGTCTCACGCCCTTCATTCGAGCTGATGCCCCACCCGCTGCGCACCACCGCGGCATGCACGCGGTTCTCGCGACGGCTGGCGGTGAGGTCGTCACACACCATGCTCTGCCCGGAGCGGGCGACCACAGGCAACGCGGTGCTCAGATACGGTGGGCGGTCCACGCCGGTCCTGTTGTCGGGCTGATCTCGCAGCTCCTGCTGCTCGCCGCACTCGCCGTGACCGTCGGCCTGGGCCACACCGGTTGGGTCATCGGAGTCACCTGCGCTGTAATCATGAACGTGACACTCGCGCGTGGCGTTTCCCGCTACCGGTCCGACGGGCTGGGGGCGGCGGACTGGGTGACTCTTGCTCGGGCCACGCTCGCTATCGGCGTCGCGGCGCTCGTCGCGCAGTCGTTCTACCAGCGCGTTGGCGTCGGGCCGCTGGTGTCGCTCGCGGCGCTCGCACTCATCCTGGATGCAGTTGACGGATACGTCGCACGACGCACGAGGACAACCGCGACGTTAGGAGCACGGTTCGACGGTGAGGACGACGCGTTCCTGATCCTCGTCCTCAGCGTGTACGTCGCGCGCTCGGTGGGCGTGTGGGTGCTCGCGATCGGCGCAGCCCGGTACGCGTTCCTCGCCGCCGGCTGGCTGCTGCCGTGGATGCGTGAGCCGCTGCCGCCGCGTTACTGGCGCAAGTTCGTCACCGCGACGGCGGGAATCGTGCTGACTGTCGTGGCCGCGGGCATCCTGTCGCGAGCGGTGAGCGACGGCGCGCTCGTGGTTGCCCTCGTCCTACTTGCCGAGTCGTTCGGTCGTGACGTCTGGTGGCTGCGGAGCCACAGGACCGCCCCGCAAACCCGAGTTGCTGCGGGTGCGGATCCCAGACGCGCAGTCGCCGCCCCCTTGGGGCCCAGACAAGGCGGGGTGCGAACCAGCATTGCCGCGGGGCTCACGATCCTCGCCGCGCTGATCGTGTGGGCTGCCCTCGTGGCTCCGGACCAGCCCTCGGCCGTGAGGCTCACCGGGTTCCTGAGGGTTCCGCTCGAGGGCCTCGTCCTCGTCGCGTTGGCGGTCACCCTGCCCCGCGGCGCTCGACGCGTCCTGGCCGGAGTCGTTGGACCGCTCCTCGCTCTGATCGTCATCTTGAAGATCCTCGACATCGCGTTCTTCACGGCCTTCGCCCGACCGTTCGACCTCATTGGGGACGCGGGCGACGCTGGGATCGGGATCGAAACGATGCGCGACGCCCTCGGTCGCACGGAGGCGAACCTGATCGTCTACGGCGGCGTAGCCCTCACCATCGCTCTGTTTGTCCTAATGACCCTGGCGATGTTCCGGCTGACCCGCGTCGCGGCCGATAACCGACGATGGTCGCTTGGCGCTGTCGCGGGGCTCGGCGCTGTCTGGCTGCTCTGCTCGGTCTCGGGCGCCCAGCTTCTCCCCCGGACGCCCGTCGCCTCCACGAGCGCTGCCAGCTACGTCGTTCACCAGGTACGGACGGTGCAGGCGGACATCCACGACGAAGGCGTGTTCGCCAGCCAGATCAGGCACGACGCGTTCCGCGACACCCCGGGCAGCCGGCTGCTGACCGGCCTTCGTGGCAAGGACGTCCTGCTCGTATTCGTTGAGTCCTATGGCCAGGTTTCGGTTCAGGGGTCCTCCTTCTCGCCAGCGATCGATGCTCTTCTCAACAAGGGGACCACGCAGTTGCGGGACGCCGGCTTCTCCGCTCGGAGCGCCTTCGTCAACGCGCCGGGTTTCGGCGGCATCAGCTGGCTCGCCCACTCCACCTTGCAGTCGGGTGCGTGGGCGGACAACCAACGGCGCTACGACCAGCTCGTCGCCACTGACCGGTTCACGCTCAGCGACGCGTTCAACCGCGCGGGGTGGCGGACAATCAACTTCGCCCCAGCGGACGATCGCGGCTGGCAGGAGGGCTCGTCGTTCTACCACTACGACAAGCTCTACGACCGCCGTGACCTGGGATACCGGGGGCCAGGTTTTAACTACGCGCCGATGCCCGACCAATACATGTTCGCGGCCCTGCAGCGTCTCGAGCTCGCGAAAGCGCACCGCCGACCGCTGTTCGCGGAGGTGGACACGGTGTCGAGCCACATGCCGTGGGACCGCATCCCCCAGATGGTCCCCTGGAACGAGTTGGGCAACGGCTCGATCTTCAACCGCGTACCGGTGGACAGCGAGCCAGGCTCGTTCTGGTGGCATTCCAACGAGGTGAAGGCTGCCTACGCCCGGTCCCTCGAATACTCGCTGAACACCCTGATCTCGTTCGTCCAGCACTACGGCAAAAAGAACCTCGTGCTGGTCGTCGTGGGTGACGAGCAACCGTTGGCGATCGTGAGCGGGCAGAACGCCAGTCACGACGTGCCGATCTCGATCATCGCTCACGACCCGTCGGTGCTCAAGCGGATCGGAGGGTGGGATTGGCAGTCGGGTTTGCTGCCCAGCCCACACGCGCCGGTCTGGCGGATGAGCGCCTTACGCGATCGCTTCCTCACCGCCTACGGACCGCAGCCGGCAAAGCGGCAGCTCGCGGCGAACCGATGATTCGGAGGAGACTCTGAGCGCCGTCCTCGCTCCCCGGCCGCAGGACGTTCACCCGCAGACGCGGCCCACCTCGGCATCTCTGCCAGCCGGTCCTCGGCCACGGCGGCTGGCCGGCCTGGACGGCCTCCGGGGCCTGGCCGCGCTCTACGTCGTGGTCAATCACGTCTTCTTGCGCACCTTCCCCGGCTACCCGGTGGACCACGCCCCGTTCTGGGCCGGCTGGCTCATCTATGGGCGGTTCGCCGTCGTCGTATTTATCGTGCTGTCAGGCTTCTCGCTCGCCCTGTCGCCAGCCCGCCACGGCTGGCGGCTGGACGCGGTTTCCCGGTTCGCGAAGCGGAGGGCTTGGCGCATCCTCCCGGCCTACTGGGCCGCCCTGCTCTTCAGCCTCGCGGTGGCGTGGCTGATCGTCCCTCAGCCCGGCAACGGCGTGCCGGACGCTAAATCTGTCCTGGTCAACGGTCTGCTGGTCCAGAACATCGTCCGTGCGCATAGTCCCAACTCAGCGTTCTGGTCGATGGCCGTCGAGGCCCAGCTGTACCTCCTGTTCCCGCTGCTGCTGCTGATCGTGCGCCGGCGGAGCGCGATCGTCATGATCGCCACCGTCACGCTCGTCGTGGTGGCGGTGGGAATCGTCGGCCCGCACGTCGCGCGCCTGGATACCTTCGTGATCCAGTCTCCGCCCGACCTCGCCGCGCTGTTCGCGGTCGGCATCCTTACCGCCGGCATCGTGGGCGCCGGCAGGGAGCGCAGGTCGTGGCCGTGGCCCTGGCTCGCGCTCGCCGCTGTCGCCCCGGTGCTGGCGACAATCTGGTGGCAAGGCTCGGTCTGGACGCTCGACCACCTGTTCTGGGTCGACCTCGCGCTGGGTCCAGCAATTGCCTGCCTCTTGGCCGGCTTCGCCACCGGTCATCCGGCCCCGCTTTTGCGGCTGCTCGACGCGCGGCCGATCCGCAACCTCGGACTCTCCTCGTACAGCCTGTACCTGACGCATGGCCCGATCGTCGTCGTCGTATACGAGAAGATCGTGGCCGGCCGGGTCGCCCAGGGTGTTCCGGCCTTCCTCGTCTCGCTCGCGCTGGTGCTGCCGCTGACGATCGTGTTTGCGCGGGTATTCGCGTCGGTGTTCGAGACCCCGTTTCTGCTACATCGCCGCTCGTCCCAGGCAGTCCGACGGCCGCAG
>DATKFF010000412.1:0-3818 GCA_035511595.1 Solirubrobacteraceae bacterium
GAGGCGGTGCACACGGACCGCGAGCCCGACGGCCGCGTCGACCACCTCTGGATCCGCGTCCACGACCCCGCCGCGTCCAGGCGGTTCTACATGACGATCGCCCCGCACGCCGGGCTGCGGATCGGCGTCGACAACCCGGACCACGTCCAGATGGTCGGCGCGGACTTCAGCTTCTCGCTGATCGACGACCAGCGGCCGCTCACGGAGCACGTCCACGTCGCGTTCCCGGCGCAGGACGACGCGACCGTGCGGGCGTTCCACGCCGCCGCGCTCGCCGCGGGCTACGAGGACAACGGCGCTCCCGGCGAGCGCGCCATCTACCACCCGGGCTACTACGGCGCGTTCGTCCTGGACTCCGACGGCCACAACGTCGAGGTCGTCAACCACAACCGCTGAGTCATGTTCTCGCCCGCCGGAGACCTTCGGGTGAGCTATGCGCTGCGGTCGTTCAGCGCGTCCTCGAGGAGCCCGAGGACGATGCCGAACACTGCGTGGCGGATCGTCGCTTGGCCGAACGCTCGGGGGTTGGCGGCGAGCTTCGGCAGCTGTTTGCGGGCGGGGTGATAGCGGTCGACCAGCGCGGTCAGCGGCCAGGTCGCGACGTGCTCGATGAGGCCAGCCAGCAGGCCGCGGAGGACCGCCGGTCCCGGCAAGGACGGCTTGAGCCGTGCATATGCGGCGCCCAAGACCGCGCCGTTCTGCACATGAAGCGCGAAGCCGATGGGTCGCCAGCCGTCGCCGCGCGTTACGAGCTTGCCTAGGATCTCGACGTCGTCGTACTTGGAGTCGAACAGGCGCTTGTCGAGTGGCTCCTCGAGCGTCATCACCACCGTCGCCACCGCACCCGCAACCGCACCTCGCAAGCCCCTCTGGAGCATTGGTCAAGCATGTCAGCGTTTCGGCGCTGGCACAAACCATCGCCGACCAACACCTCAATTGCGGATCGGCGACGTGCGAACCGAGGCCGGGTCTGATCGCCCTCCACCGACGGCGGATTTCAGAGGACGGGACGCACGACGAGCATCCCGCGGCTCGAGACAAGATGCTCCAAGTCGTCCGCCAACTGCTGGACGCGTTCGCTCCCCTGTTGCTCAAAGCGATCCACTTCGACGATCTCAGCGATCAACACGTAATCGGCTGAACCGATCGCCTGCCCGGGCACGTCCGTCGGCCGTGTAAGGCGCCACTCCGACACCGTGTCCAACGATCCGCGGACGATGTCCCGATCCCCGGCCATCAGACGCTCAAAGTCCTCGGCCAGCTCCGGCGAGCGCAGCTGAAACCACATGACAAGGGTCGCCGGAGGACTCATCCACGGAGGGTAGTGGACAAGTGCACCTCGATCGCTTGCCGCACTAAACTCGCGGGTGCGGCGGGGGCCGCATCCAGTCCGCGGAAAGGGCCGAGCCCACCCTCTCGCCTGGAGGAAAACGCGAACGAGCTTCCTCTCCAGCCGGACCGGCGGACGACCGGCGCGACGGAAGGGAGCCACTGTGGATTTTCAGCTCAATCTTGAGCAGCTGCGCAAGCAGGCGAAGGAGCGCGTGCGCGAGCGGCGCGCGGCGGGAAACAACGCGAAGCTCGCGGACGTGCAGTTCGAGCTCGCGCGTGAGCTGGGGTTCGCGAGCTGGCCGAAGCTGAAGGCGTACGTCGAACGACTCTCGCTCGAGCAGCCGTTCCGGGTCGACCTTGATTACTACGAAGGCCGCGCTAGCGGGATCGCCTCGGTCACGGGCGTGAGTGTTGCCGAGGCGAGCCGCGACCTCGCCGCGCGGCACGGCTTTTCGAGCTGGCGCCGGCTTCGCCGCCACGTCCAGGCGATGCAGAGCGGCGAGGAGCCACCCACCCCATTCGTGCTTGCGTATCGGGCCGTCGAGGCCAACGACCGCGAACGTCTATTCCAACTCCTTGACCGGTTCCCCGATCTCGTCGTTCAGAGGGGGACGAACGGCAACGACCTGCTCGGGATGGCGGACGACCTGGACATCGTTTCGCTGCTGCTCGAGCGGGGCGCCGACCCGAACCGCGGGAACGACTACGGCTGGACGAAGCTGCATCAGGCCGGCTACTCCAACGACTGCGACCTCGCGAGACTGATGCTGGACGCGGGTGCACGCACCGACCTCTTCGCCCGCGGCGACGGCGGCACGCCGCTCGTCGTGGCCCTCTTCTGGGGCCATCGTGAAGTCGCTGAGCTACTGGGCCGGGAACCCGGCAACCTACGCGTTGCCGCCGGCCTAGGCGACGTCGAGCTGATCCGGACGCTCGTCGGCACCGCACAGGCCGGAGCGCACCGCGGCTTCTACCGCCCCCACGGTGGCTTCCCCTTCTGGCAGCCCGCCGACGACCCGCAGGAGGTGCTCGACGAGGCGCTCGTCTGGGCGGCTAAGTCAGATCGCGTCGAAGCGATTAGGGCGCTGGTCGAGTTCGGTGCCCGAGTCGACACCGATCCGTATCGCGGCACCCCGCTCACCTGGGCGGCGGTGAACGGCCACGCCGACTCGATCCGCACCCTCGTGGAACTGGGCGCCGACCCCAATCAGCGAGGCACCTTCGGCGGGCCGAGCCATGGCGAAGGGGTAACCGCCATCCACCTCGCCGCGCAGGCAGGCCAGCGCGAGGCGATCGTCGCACTGCTCCAACTCGGCGCCGATCCGCTGATCATCGACGACCTGCACGGCGGTACCGCGCTCGGCTGGGCGCGCGTCGGCGGCCACGAGGGACTCACTGACATTTTCCCCTGAGTCGCTCCTGCGTCCGCTCGAGACCTGATGCCGCTATGGGAAGGGGCGGCACCGGCTGTGCGCCTGCACCGCCCCTTCGTGGCTTATCGGGTCACAGGGTGACCGAGTTCGTCATCGCGTATACGGTGCCATCGAAGTAGTCGAAGTTCTCCGTGGCGCCCGCTGCTCCGGGCAGGGTGACGTCGAATGAGTCGGTGCCCGATGAACTTGTCACTCCGAAATGAAGGACCGCCACGCACTTCTGGGCGAAGTAGTAGCCGCTAGAAGGATTGGCGTTAGTCAACTCGACATGCAAGACCACATCAGAGCCACTCTCGTAGTAGTAGACCGTGCCGATCTGCGGCCCCGTTTGCCCCGCACCAGTGCAATTCTGCGATTGACCGGCGTTCAAGGCCACGGACCCGTGCGACGGACAGCTGGTCGAGCTAGACGTGGAGGTCGTGCTCGTCGGCTGCGGCGCAGTGACTTCCTCGCCCTGGCTGTTGTAGGTGCCATGGTGGGACGTATAGGTGGTCGTCGTCGTGTACGTCGTTGTAGTCGTCGTGCACCCGGTGCGCGCATCGGGAGCAGACGTGCTGGTGCCCGTTGCTACCGGCTGACCGACATGCGAGCACGTGGTCACCCCGTTGTCAAACGTGCAGTTGCCCGGACCCTCCGGCCCGCTCGGAGAGGCCAAAGCCGCCCCGGTGTAAGCCAACGCGAACACGCCAGCCGTGATCAGTACCGCGATCTTGCGCAAGAAACGCTCCTAACCCCTGGTAGCGCATCCGCGCCACCCGCTTTCCCGGAGCAATCCCACTGCAAGCCCCATCTCCGGCCTAGCGATCATTGTCCCGCCTGCGGGGTGAAGTCGTCAATCGGACATCGGTCCATTCCTCGACGGGAGCCCTGACGCCGTTACCGCGCTGTTATTCGAGCGGCGGTACAAACGAACCTGGTGTCCCGCCTCCTTCCCGTGGCCCCGCTGCTTCTGGTCGGATCCGCGCTGGCGATCGCCGCCTGCGGCTCCTCGACCGGAGCCACGGCCGCGGCGGGTGCGAGCACGCAGGCCCTCAAGTACGTGGACTGCATGCG
>DATKFF010000413.1:0-3471 GCA_035511595.1 Solirubrobacteraceae bacterium
GGGTTGAAATGAGCGGAGATGTCCCCGAGGAAGTACACGGCCACGACCAGCCAGAGCGCCGAGATGGCGGACAGCACGAATACCGTCTCCCACGGCTGTAGGGGGTGACCTCCATAGCGAACGAGCACGGCTGCTCCACCGGAGAGCACAAACGTCAGCCCTGCCATCCCGATGAACTCGGACAACAGCCGGCGTAGGCGATGGTCGGGGTTGGTCCAGTCTGCGTAGCCCCGCTGGCCGCCAACGGATGCGATCAGGGCGGATTTGCCAATCGGCTCCGAACCACCGGCGGTTCGCACGGCCTTTCGCCCCCGAGAGATCGCCTCAGGCTCACTTACGGTTTGAGGGCACATCGGCCGAGCCTCCCTGGGTGAGCGCGAGCGGGTTGACGACCCGGTCGTAGAGCTGCTCGCTGACGCCATTGTCGAGCGCCGCCTTCTTTAGCGTGAGGCCGTGGTCGATCGCGTAGTGGGAGATGACCGACGCCTTGTCGTATCCGATCACCGGTGAGAGCGCGGTCACCATCATCACCGAGCGCTCGATGTTCTCCTTCAGCTTGGGCTCGTTCAGCTCCGCACCCTCGATCATGAACTCGCGCAGGTGGTCGCACATGTCGGCCATGGTCAGCGCCGAGTGCAGGTAGTTGTTGATCAGGATCGGCCGGAACGCGTTCAGCTCGAAGTTCCCTTCGGCGCCGCCCATCGTCACCGCGACGTCGGAGGAGATGATCTGGATCGCGACCATCAGCATCGCCTCGGCCTGCGTTGGATTGACCTTCCCCGGCATGATCGACGAGCCAGGCTCGTTGGCGGGCAAAAGCAGCTCGTGGATCCCGGTGCGGGGACCAGACCCAAGCCACCGCAGGTCGTTGGCGATCTTGTACAGGGTCACGGCCGCGGCCTTCAGCCCCGCGTGCGCGCGCACCATCCGGTCAAGCGTTCCCTGGGCGGTGAACTTATTGCCGGCGGTCTCGAACGGGTCTCCGGTCATCGAGGCGATCTCGGCCGCGACCTGCTCGCCGAACCCGACCGGGGCGTTCAGCCCAGTGCCTACCGCGGTTCCGCCCATCGCCACCTTGAGCAGCCCACGCGTGGCGTGCTCGACCTCGGCGATCGCGTCATCGAGCGCGCCGACGTAGCCCGACCATTCCTGGCCGACGGTGAGTGGAGTGGCGTCCTCGAGGTGCGTCCGGCCGATCTTCACCACGTCGGCCCACTTGCGCGACTTGCGCTCGATCGCGTCCCGGAGCCTCCGCAGCGCCGGGATCGTCTTCTCGGTCGCCATCTTGTACGCGGCGATGTGCATCGCGGTCGGGAACGTGTCGTTGCTTGACTGCCCCATGTTCACGTGATCGTTGGGGTGTACGGGCTCCTGCGAGCCGAGCGTTCCGCCGACCAGCTGGATGCACCGGTTCGAGATGACCTCGTTGACGTTCATGTTCGACTGGGTTCCCGAACCCGTCTGCCACACGTACAGGGGAAAGTCCTGATCCAGCTTCCCGGAGATCACCTCGTCGCACACCCGCTCGATCAAGTCGCCCTTCCATGCCGGCATGCGACCGGCGCGCGTGTTCACGATCGCGGCCGCCTTCTTCACGTAGCCGTAGGCGTGATAGACCGCCTTCGGCATCCGGTCGTGGCCGATGTTGAAGTGCTCCAAGCTGCGCTGGGTCTGTGCGCCCCAGTACCTGTCCGCCGGGACCTCGACGTCGCCAAGGCTGTCGAACTCCCGCCGCATCCCGGTCACGTCCAGGCCGATCGGTAGGTCGAGAATCGCGGGAGCCGGATCGCTGGAAGCCACCGGACCACCGACGGTTTCATCGTTGAGGGAGCTGCTGGTGTGCTGCTGGGTGTCGGTCACGGCGCCTCCTGTCCTCTGCGGTTGCTCAACAGGTGAAAAAGTTGCGTGATCGGATGAGTCAAAGATGAGAGCCGGCAGGCCGCTATCGCGGGCCGGGGGATGAGCGCCGTGCCGCTCATCCCCCTCTCATCAACCCAGGTCACGATCGCGCGCTCGAGATGACTGCCTACGAGCTTTCCCGCCTAACTGCCAACCTCGTTTGGGGCTGAGTCCGGTTGAGCGAATGCACTGAGCCTGGGATGCTTGACAGCGCCGTGCGTGTGCTCGTAGTCGAGGACGAGGTCAAGCTCGCGTCGTTGATCCGCAAGGCGTTGCGCGAACAGACGATGCTGGCCGACATCGCGATCAACGGCGAGGACGCTCTCTGGATGGCGGAGGCGACGCCGTACGACGTGCTCGTGCTCGACGTCAATCTCCCCGGGATCGATGGGTTCGAGGCGTGTCACCGCTTGCGCGTGAACGGGGTCAGAACGCCGATCCTGATGTTGACCGCACGTGACAGCGTCGATGACCGGATCACCGGGCTTGACACCGGCGCGGACGACTACATGGTCAAGCCGTTTGATTTCAACGAGCTGTTCGCGCGCGTCCGGGCGCTCGCACGTCGCGGTCCGACTGAGCATGGGCCAATGCTGTCCGTCGGCGACTTGAGCCTAGATGCCGCCACTCACACCGTCACCCGTGGAGGTGTCCAGATCCCGCTATCGACGAAGGAGCTCCAACTGCTGGAGGTGTTCATGCGCCGGCCAGGCCAGGTCCTCTCGCGCTACGACCTGCTCGAGGGGGCGTGGGAGATGGACTACGAGAACCGTTCCAACGTCGTCGACGTCTACGTGCGGTATCTGCGGGAGAAGATCGACCGCCCGTTCGGCGTGGAAACGATCGAAACCGTGCGCGGCGCGGGATACCGCCTGCGTCCGTCCGGCAGCTAAGCGCTTGGGAGCGTGATCGAGACGTCGGCGCCACCGTCGCGCCGGTTACGCGCGTCGGCGTGTCCGCCGTGCGCGACCGCAACCGCCTCTACCAGAGCCAGTCCGAGGCCGCTACCGGGCTCAGTGGAGCGCGCGTGGTGGCCGCGCCCAAACCGTTCGAACGCCCGTGGAAGCAGCTCATCGGGAAAGCCGTCCCCTTCGTCGAACACGTGCAGCTCGATGTGATCGTCGTTGCTCCGGGCGCTCAGAGTGATCGTGCCATCGCCATAGAGCAGCGCGTTGGTGATCAGGTTGTCGAGCGCCTGCGCGGCCCGGTCGGGGTCGGCGCGGACCGCGCAACCGTCCGGCACTTCGCCGACAACGATCGCGCGCGCGCGAAGCTCGGTCGCCGCGCGTGCGCGGTCGGCCGCATGCTCGAGCAGCTCGCGCGCCGCGAGCGGCTGAGGGCGCAGCGGCAGCCGGCCTTGGTCCGCGCGCGCCAGCACGAGCAGGTCGTCCGCTAGTCGGGACATTCGCCGCGCCTCCTCGGAGGCGGACTCGAGCGCAGCGCGAAGCTCCGGTTTGTCGCGGTCGCCCATCAGCGCGAGGTCGACCTCAGCGCGCAGCGTCGTCAGCGGCGTGCGGAGCTCGTGGCTGGCGTTGCTGACCACTCGCCGTTCACGCGCGACCGCCGCCTCGA
>DATKFF010000414.1:0-10193 GCA_035511595.1 Solirubrobacteraceae bacterium
CGCGATCGCATTCTGGATTGCCTTGTCGGCAAGCAGATTCGAGCTCGTGGTTGTCCAGTTGTCGGTGTTCAGGACCTGGCGGTTTGCCCACACGGCCAACACGGCGAAGACGCCGATCACAGTGGCGAGCGTGAACAGCGTCCCGACCAGGAATCGGTGCCGGCGGGGCGCTGAGCCCTCGGTCGCGCCAGAAGCGGGGTCGGCGGAGCTCTGCGACGGTTCGCTCATTTAGCGAGGATCCGTCGCGGGCGGGGTTCTTGCAAGCGGGCTTGCCCCTCCGTCGACCGAGGCGCACACCACGAGCCCTGGGGGTGTCAACCCCCCGGTGAGACCAGCACGCTGAGCGGCGCCGTCACGGCGACCGTTCCCTGGCGGCGAAGTTGCCGATCAGCAGCCCGATCACCGTGACCAGGTACAGCTGGCCGGTGAGCATCTCGATCACGGCGATCGCGTGGCCGGCCGGGGTCGCCGGGCTGAAATCGCCGTAGCCCGTCGTCGTCAGCGTCGTGAAGCTGAAGTAGACCTTGTCGCCCTGCGTGCCGCTGGTGTGCTGGGCGAAGTACGGCGTGTTCTCGACCTGCGCCACGAACCCGATCACCCACGCGAAGATCAGGCCCACCGAGAGGTAGATCGCCAGCGAGCCAGCCACCGACTGGAGCGTCACACCCTCTCCGCGAAGGAGTCTCCAGAGGCCCCGGACGAGCGCGACGGGAACCGCGGTCGTGACGAACACGGCAATCAAGGCGATGAGCCATCCGGGAAGAACTCCAACCGCGATCAGCAGCACGACCGCGACCGTCGCGATGCCAACAAAGGTAGCCCGGCGCCGACGAACGGTCTCTCGTTCACGCGAGGTCCCGACGGCGACGATCAGGGCAGCGCCCTCAATCGCTATCGCGACGGCACGCGACAAGTCCGCCGATGGCGCCGCGATCAGGAAGACGACGGAGGCGAGCGTCAGCGAAAGGACGGCGAAGTAACGGAACTGGGGAGGACGGACCGCGCCGTCTCGTCCGCCCTCGGCGGGGAGGCCGTCACCGGTCTGGACGGCGGCCACGGCATTCACGATCAGCCGGCAACTGTGGTCGACGGCGTGCCGTTCATGCGCTCCAGCACGCATCGGCGTGCCCAGGCGTACGGCGGAGCGCCACGTGGGATCTGAGCGTGCGCCAGATGGTCATCGAGATCGGCGAGCTTCACCAACCGCGCGATCGATCCCGATCTCCCCGTGGCGTGTGCGATCCGCAGGACGTACGCGTCGTACGGCTCATCCCTGCGGCGTGTGAGCAGCGCCAGTGCGGAAGCTTCGACCGTCGTGAGACCCCGAGCGCGAAGCTCGGCACGGCCAACCGTGGTCAGCTCGAGCAGATCGTGAAGCCAGGCGATCGCCTTGGCCTCCGGCGGAACGGCTGCCGCGACCCGCCGGATGTGTTCGCTGACCGCGTCGCCGAACCGCGTGCGCTGGCCGCGATGATTGCGGCAGGCGATCCTGCGCGCGACTGTCGGATCCACGACGTCCTTCCAGAGTTGCTTTTCGGGAT
Organism: Solirubrobacteraceae bacterium; assembly: GCA_035511595.1. Lineage (GTDB taxonomy): Bacteria > Actinomycetota > Thermoleophilia > Solirubrobacterales > Solirubrobacteraceae > Palsa-465. The sequence goes on from DATKFF010000414.1 coordinate 1,542, forward strand.
CGTCGGACGAGGCATCTTCGTGAACAAGAGGGCGCGCACCACTCCAACCGGGGTGCCCCCCTGTCTCAATGCCCGGCAAGGTGGATCAGCCCCAGATCGTCAAGGCCGTTCAGCATCAGCTGGACCGCGAGAGCCGCCAGCAGGAAGCCGAACACCTTCTCGGTGACGAGCATCCGGTTGGCGTCGAGGTGGTCGCTCACCTTGTTCGCCAGCCGGAATACCACAACGTCGAGTGTCAGCACCGCGGCGAGCAGCCCCAGCGCCAGTCCGAAAATCGCCACCGACTTGCCCTCGGCCGAGATGATCACCAGCACGACGATCCCGGTCGGGTTCAGCAGATACGGCACGGCGAGCGGGTACACCGCGAGCCGCATGGGGTCCCGAACGGCGGCCGACTCGTCCTCGAGCTTCGGCTTGTCCGAGCGGAGCACCGTCGACGCCGAGATCACCAGCAGGATGATTCCGCCTGCGATCGCGAGCGCGCCCGTAGAGAAATGGAGAAGCTTTCTCAGAACCTCGCCGAGCACCAGCAGCACGACTGCCGCGGCGGTGGCCGTCGTCAGCATCTTGCGGATCACGCGTGCCCTCGTGGCGGCGTCCAGCCCGTCGGTCAGCTCCAGAAACGGCACCAGTGCGATCTTGGGGCCGATCCCGATCAACAGCAGTAGGAACAGGTCCGCGACGAGCTGGACGTCAATTGAGTTGACATCCATGGACGCCGAGCATCTCGGCGGCGCGACCGGGTGGCATCACCCGATCGGGGGGAGGCATAACGGCCGGCCAGCTGGCAGCGTCCGCACGACGTGAACGGCACGCGCGAACCGGGGACCGAGCAGCTGCTTCGCGGGCTAGCCGCCGGCGAGGAGAGTCTCGTGCGATCGGTCCTGGCTGTCACGCCGGCGCGGACGGGGCAGACGACGGTCGCACCGACGCGCGCCCTCACCCCTGCGACGCGCGCGCTGGTTCACCTTGGCGCGATCCTCGCGGTGGGGGGGTCGACGACCTCGCTTCGGTGGGCGGTAGAGCTCGCGTCGCTGGCGGGCGCTCGTGACGAGGAGATCGTCGATGTGCTCGCGACTGTGGCGGCGATTGTCGGCTCGGCTCGGGTGGTGGCGGCGGCCCCTCGCCTCGCGCTGGCGATCGGGTACGACATCGAGATCGAGGGCTGGGACGGATCCTGACGGCTTTTCAGCCGAGCAGGCCGGCGTCAGTGGCGTGCGCGACTGCCTCTGAACGTGAGGACGCGTCGAGCTTGCGGTACACGGCGTGCACGTGCGTCTTGACGGTGTTCGCCGAGACGTGGAGCCGCTGCGCAATCTCGTGGAACGAGTAATGGGTCGGTAGGAACCGGAGGACCCGAAGCTCCGCGGTTGTCAGCGTTGCAGCACCCGCGAGCGCCGTCTCGGCTCGTGCATCGAACTGGTTCCACGCGTCGTCGAACCATTGCTGGAAGATCACGACGTCATGCGCCCGGCGCGATTGGCGCGAGGCCTCCGCGAGAAGCTCGCGCGTGCCGGCGACGTCGCCGAGCGCGAGCAAGACGCTTGCCAGCAGGATCCTCGTCTCGGCGCCCAGCCAGAAGAGGGAATCGTCGAGTAGGCCGAGCAGCCCTTGACACTCGGCCACCGCTGCCTTGGCCTCGTCGACCCGGCCTTCCCGCATGGCTGCGGCCGCGCAGACCGCACCGGCAAGGGCCGACATCGGGGACTTGCGCAGTCCGTGTGTGTCGATGACGCAGCGGGCGCGCCGGGCGAAGTCGGACGCTGACGCGGTGTCGTCACGCTCGGCGGCGACAACGGCCAGCTGTGCGAGGCACAACGATGCCGCGTCCGCTGCTACGACGGCGCTGCGTGCGGCGCCCTCCTCCAGCCGTCGCTCGGCCTCGGCGTGGTCGCCGATCAGCAGCGCTGCCGTTCCTGCGAGAAAGCAGCAGCTCGCGCGCCAAGGACTGTCGTCGGGCAGCAGGTTGTAGGCGCGAGTGGCGTCCTCGCCCATCCGCTTGGCCCCCGAGCGCGCCGCCCATGTCTCGATGATCATCACCCCAGCCCGTTCCGATCTCGTCGACCTCTCGGCCGCTCCGGACAAGCTCACCGCCGCGATTCGAGCCCACTGCTCGGCGACCGCGACCCTGCCCGAAGCCAGGTGACTGTGAGCTGCCACAAGCGCGAGCGGCGCACACTCCGCCAGGCGCTCCGCGGGGATCCCGCTCAGCCACTGCTTGACCAGATCGTTGCGTCCCTCGCCGAGATACCGCGGGAGGTTTGCCCACAGCAGGTGTCCGGCACAATCGAAATCCTCGGCGCTGCGAGCATGCTCGATGGCGCAATCCAGGTCACCGGCCCTCAGGTGCCAGTCGGACGCCCGGCTGTGCAGAGCAAGGCGAATCTCCGGCTCAGCTCGTCGCAGCTCGGTTTCCAGCATCTCCCTGAAGAGCCCGTGCAGGCAATACCACTCGTGGCTTGCATCCAGCGGCCGCAGCGGCAGGTTCGTGCGCGTGAGTTCGTCGAGCACGATCGCTGATCTCTTCCGTTCCAACACCTCGTCGCACAACCCGCCCGAGAGCTGTTCGAGTACCGAGCTTCGCGTCAGGAACCGGCGAGTCGTGGGCGACAGCTCCGCCAGGATTTCGGCACGAAAGTATTCGGACAGCTGGTGCTCGTCGCCCCTCAGCTCGTCCATGTGGTCGGCGGGCTCGGACCGTTGCGGGCAGGCGGTCCCCGCCAGTGCGAGCATTGCCGGCCAGCCCTCGGCTCGCCTGAGGATGGTCGGTGCTGGCGCGAAGTTGGACGCGAGTCCCGCCTTGCGAAGCAGCGATGCCCCCTCGGCCGCCGACATCGTGAGCTCCTCGGCCTGAACCTCCACGAGCATCCCTTGGGCACGCATCCGCGCGACCGGCAGCGACGGCTCGCAGCGGGACGAGATGGCGAGTTGTGAGCCCTGTGGGAGCCAGTCGAGAACGCCGAGCACAGCGTCTTGCAGCAGATTGGGCGGGACGACATGGGCGTCGTCGAGCACGAGCACAAAGCTGCGCCTGAGACGTGGCCGCACCCCGATGCTCGTCAGGGCGATCGTGATCGAGTCGGCGAGGACCTCGGGGTCCCCGTCGGTCTCATCGAGCAGCACCCACGCGAACCTGCGCTCGCTCTCCTCCGTCCACTGTGTGAGCAGGGTCGTCTTGCCGTATCCGGCGGGGGCCGTCACGAGGACCACGGGCCGCGAGCTGTCACGCTCCAGACGTCCCAGGAGGTCGGCACGCCGGACCGTCTCGGTGCGCGTCCTCGGAACTCTGAACTTGGGCTCGGGCAGGTCGATCGCAAACCCGCGTCGAGCGCGCCCGGCCGTCCGCGGTCCGCCATCCAGAGTCGTGCCATCGGACACGGCCTAAGCGTCGCCCCGCCCGGCGCCCCGGACAAGGTGGTGCGCCTGCCTTCATGCGGGATGCGCCTACCACCCCGATGGCTTCCGCTCGTCGGATTGTCACCAGTCGGATACAACTCGACCTCATCCGGTTCAGGGGATGCGCCGCGCGCTGCCAGAACTACGATCAGCCGTCATGGAGCCGGCCGAAGATCTTCTCCGTCGCCTGGCGCTCAACGACGAGAAGGTGCTCGGGATGGTTCTCACGCGGCGCGTGGGAGACGACGGTGGAGTTGACCTCACGCCCAAGACGGAGCTGCTCGTTTCGCTTGGCGGCCTGCTTGCGGTCGGCGCGACGACGCCTTCGCTGCGCGAAGCCGTCGACCGAGCGATCGCGGCTGGTGCGACCCCTAAGGAGCTCGTCGGCGTTCTCGTGGCCGTCGGGCCGGCCATCGGACTGGCGGGTGTCGTCGCCAGTGCCCCAAGGCTGGCGGTGGCGATCGGCTATGACCTCGAGAACGGCCACACGGCGGCGGTCGGTGACGAATCCGTCCCTTAGGTCTAGCTGAGCCGCACGATCCCGTAAACCGTCAGGGCGATCCCGACGACGGCAGCGAGCGGACCGATGATCACAGGCCACCGCGCGAACATCCAATTGACCACAGGTCGCAGCACGCCGCTGGCGCGTTCTCCGAGCACGAGGCACGCGACCGCGATCCCGATCAGCGGCAGCGTGTACACCACGCAATAGAGGGCTATCAGGAAGATCTTTCCTGGAGTCGAGGCGCTCGAGCCGACGATCAGCGCGATCGCCGCAAAGTACGGGAATGCCGTGAACAGTTCGAGGCCGGCGATGCCACCCCCCAGCAGGACCGGCGATCCGTGCGACCGCCCCCCGCCGTCATCCGAGGGGCCGGAGCCGGCCAGCGCTTTGCGGCGTACCCAGATGAATGTGCCGCCGATGAGGAGCACCACGCCGGCCCCCGTGAACAGCGCGTACTTGACCGTCGCCCCGGGCTTCGGCAGGAGCGACAGGATCAGATCACCCAGTCCAAGCGCAAGCGCCAGGCCGAACACAAACGTCACAGCCCACGCCGTAAGCGTGAACGTGATCGTGCGCCGCGCCGGATGCTCGCCCGCGGCCATCAACAGCTCGGCGCCGATCAGCGACGGGTTGATGCAGTCAGGCAGCGCGATTGCAACGACGGCGAGGGACAGGCCGAGCACAGACCGATCCAACTAGCTCGGCGCTGCGATGCGTCGTGCGGATTGGGTGATCCGGGGCTGGTCCGTCAGCTGCCTGGCGGCACGGCCTTCCTTGCGTCGATCGCCGCCGACTGCCCGGCCGTGTCTTGCGTCTCCTCCGGCGAGAGCACTCCGGACCCGGCCGCGCGGGAAGTCGGGTCCCCGCCACGGCCTCGGAGGATCACCGCGCAGCCGACGGCGATCGCCGCGCCGATCAGCGGACCCGCTACGTAAACCCAGTACGCCGTCCAGTCGCCGCTGACCAGGGCGGGGCCGAAGGAGCGGGCGGGGTTCATCGAAGTCCCGCTTACGGGCGCCGACCACAGGCCGGCAAGGGCGATGTAGCCGCCGACCCCGAGCGCGCCGATCGCCCCGACGTTCTGCGCAGCCGACGCGGTGCCCAGGATCACGCTGAGCAGCCCCGCGGTCAACGCGATCTCCATCAGGAAGGCCTGCCAGTCGTGGTATCCCGGCCCCGGCAGCGTCGCGCCGAGGTGGAAGATGTTGCCGAACACGGCGAGCAGGAACAGGCACGCGCCCGTGGCGCCGAGCAGCTGCACGATGATGTAGCCCGGCACCCGCCGCCACGGGAAGTCGCCCCGTACGGCGAACGCCAGCGACACCCCGGGGTTCAGGTGCGCGCCGGAAACCGCACCCATGAACAGGATGATCGCCAGCACCATCAACCCGGGCGCGACGACCGCGGCGGCGAGGCTGATCTGGCCCTTCGCGTGGAGGATTCCGCCCCCGGCCGCGACCAGCACCAGGAAGAACGTGCCCAGCAGCTCCGAGAACAATCGCCGGTACTCGAACGTCGGATCCTCGAACTGCTCGCGCGACCCGAACTCGAGTGTCAGCAGATGGCGCGCCCGACGGACCTCCATAGCCGGAGCATCCTTGTCAGGCACGTTCAGGCTCGGCTTGTGTGGCTCAGACGACACCGACGATCCCCTTGATCGTCAGGTACACCCCGATCAACGCAGCGGCCCAGATCGCGACCGTCATCGCGTGGCTGCTCATCCAGCCCTGAAAGCTCTGGACGCGTACCTGCGTACCGTCGGGATCAACCACATATCCGACAAGCGGCAACTCAGCGAGCGCGAACATGATCACGATGAACAGCAGGACCGCTCCGATCGTGGCAGCGGTGCTGGCGTTCGCTTTGGAGATGTCCTTGAGCGCATCGAGGTACCAGATGCCAGGAAGGTTGAGGAACAGCCCGGCGCCAAACGCTGCCCACAGCGACCCCTCGCCAAGTGTTCGCTGAGTCCACGAAGGACCCTCCTTCGGTTTCTTCGCTCGCGCGGTGTGATTGCCGCTCGCCCGTCTCCACAGCACCGCCGCGAGCGCGATCGAGAGAACGCCGGCGATCAGATCAATGGTCGGACTCGCCGAGCGCTGGTTTTTGGTCGACACCGATCCGCCCAGCGCGAACACGATGATCAGGCCCGCGGTGACGCTGATCAGGACGCCGCCGGCCAGAAACGCTCCAAGCATCGCCACCGGCTTGTCGCGAGCGAGCAGCACGATCACGCCGGCGAGGAGCGTCGGGTAGACGGCGGCGGCGATGGCGAGCGGGATGATTTCTGCCACTCAACCCCCGACCTCGTCGTTCGAGACGCTCAACACCACCTCGTCTGACTCGATGCGATCGATCGACCCGATCGGGATCGCGATCTCCCGCTTAGCCCACAGGTGGCCGTGCTCCACGACGATCTCTGCGATCCGCTCCCGTTCGTCGATCACGAAGCCGACCACGTGTCCGACGTGGTGACCGTCGGACGAGGTCACCTCGCTTCTACGCCGAATCTCCACCGTGCCCTTCGGGATCCGGTCGTAGCTCACAGTGCCGTGCCCGTCGAACTCAATCGGCTCCATGCCGGCGCCGAGCGCGTTGACTCCGAGCGATCCGGAAAGCGGCATCTGAGAGATCTCCTGGATGCCGACGTCCCAGTCGGAGGGGGGCGGAGGCTCGCCCAGCTGTACGTACGCCGAGTCATGTAGCGGCTCGACCTCGGTCAGCTCGTTGACGGTGAGATCGAGCGAGATCCCGCTGCCCGATCCACCGCCAAGCCGCGCTCGGGTGATCGGCACGAGCCGCGCGAGGTCGTGCCGCTCGTGTGGCTGCACGACGAGATGGGTGACGCATCGCGTACCCGGGTCGATGACCACATCCGCCAACTCGCCGAACGCGTCGTCGACGCAGTGCACATGGCATCCGAGCTCGAGTCTCATGGCAGAACCAGCCGCTCATGCTCCTCGTCTTCCGATCGGTTCACGTCACCTGATGCGGATGAGATCCATCGCTGTGACGGCGTGTTCACAGAGTGGTGCTCACACCATGGCCGGGTCAGTAAGCGTGTGAAAGCATCGGACGTTGCTAACAACGACGGAGAGAAGGCGACGGCGATGGCGACCACCACAGGCGGAACCCCGAAAAGCGCGGCCGACGCGCGGCGCGGAAAGGCCGCCGCAGCTGGGAAAGGCCGGCCGTCGCAAACCGCGCCGCGGGCTTCTGTAGCCGACCGGGTTGCTCGCGGTAAGGCCGCTCGCGCTGAGGTGCCGCACGCGAGCCACGCGATCTTCACGCCCAGTCCCGCGCGCCCCGATCCGGTCAAGCTGCTCGAGCGGCAGGCGAGCACGCGCGTGCCGGAGCTGGTCCCGATCCGCTACGGGCGGATGCTCGTCTCGCCGTTCACGTTCTATCGAGGAGCCGCGCTGATCATGGCCAGCGACCTGGCGGCGACGCCACGCTCCGGCCTCACCGTGCAGTGCTGTGGCGATGCCCACCTGTCGAATTTCGGCGTGTTCGCCTCCCCTGAGCGGCGGCTCGTCTTCGACCTGAACGACTTCGACGAGACGCTCCCGGGTCCGTGGGAGTGGGACGTCAAGCGTCTCGCCGTCAGCATGCTGATCGCTGCGATCAACAACGGCTACCCGGTCAAGAAGCGGGACCGGATCGTGCTCGACACCGTCGCGGGCTACCGGACCGCGATGGAGCGCTTTGCCGGGATGAAGAACCTTGACGTCTGGTACGCGCACTTGGATATCGAGTCGGTGATCAAGGAGTTCGGCTCGCAGGTCAAGCCGAAGATGACGAAGCGAGCCGGTAAGCAACTCGCCAAGGCGCGCACGCGCGACAGCATGTCTGCTTTCTCGAAGCTCACGCACGCCGTCAACGGGCGGGTGGGGATCGTGGACCAATCGCCGCTGATCGTCCCGCTTGATCTCTTTGCCACCGGCCGCAAGCGCGACGAGATCTGGAACGCGCTGCAGGGGCTCGTGGGTGAGTACCGCGACACGCTGGAGCACGACCGGCGTCTCTTGCTGGACCAGTTCGAGCTATCCGACTTCGCCCGGAAGGTCGTGGGCGTCGGCAGCGTGGGAACGCGCGCTTGGATCGCGCTGATGCTCGGGCGGGACGGCGAGGACCCGTTGTTCTTGCAGATGAAGGAGGCGGAGGCGTCGGTGATGGAGGAGTTCCTCGGCCCCAGCGAGTTCTCGAACCACGGCGAGCGCGTCGTCGTCGGTCAGCGGCTGATGCAGGCCGCGAGCGACATCTTCCTCGGCTGGTTGCACGTCGACAGCCCGCTAGACGGTAAAGAGCGCGACTTCTACGGCCGCCAGCTGAAGGACTGGAAGGGCTCGGCGGAAATCGAGCAGATGGTCCCCAAGGGCATGTCGATCTACGGACAGATCTGCGGCTGGACGCTCGCGCGGGCACACGCCCGCAGCGGCGACCGGATTGCGATCGCGTCGTACCTCGGGCAGGGGTCGAGTTTCGACCGCGCGATCCTCGAGTTCTCGAACGCTTACGCCGAGCAGAACGACCTCGACTACAAGGCGCTCGCCGGCGCCGTCAAGTCCGGCCGGATCGTGGCTCACGAAGGGCTCTGACGCTTCGGTTTCACAGCAGCGTAATCGGTCCTCTGGCTAGCACCTAAACGCAAGAGTGGTGCGTGCAGGCTTGCGGTCTGCGGCTACCGGCTGAACACTCGGAAGTGCGGGGAACGACTCCAGTTAGAGAGGGGATATCGATGGCCATCGGAC
>DATKFF010000415.1:0-4473 GCA_035511595.1 Solirubrobacteraceae bacterium
TTGCACACCGCTGCCTAATTGCCGTCATCTCTCCTCCGTGGGTTGAGCGATCGGGGCGGGGTCTTGGCATGCTAGCCACAGATCATCAGAGATGTCAACTGTTCCTCATCGACCACTAACTTGAGCCCACATTCGCCGTAAACACTGATTCCTTGCGCGCGGTGCGCGGAAAGCGTAGGCTCCCCATCTCAATAGCTCAGCATATGTGTTGCCAGAACGACGGCGTCTTAGCTAAGAAAGGACCCAATGACGAGACCAGGCTGGAGCGGCATCTTTCCGAGCCTCGCGACACCTTTCCTTTCTGATGGAGAGCTCGACCTCGACGGTCAGCGATCGATCGTGAGGTTTGCCCTCGAAGCGGGCTCCCACGGCCTTCTGTGCTTCGGGCTTGCCGGGGAGGTCTTTCGCTTGACGCCAGCCGAGCGCATCGAACTGCTGCTAACGATCGTCGACGAGTGTGACCACCGGGTGCCGATTCTGGCCGGCGTGGGGACTGAGGCCGAGCACACCTCGATCAGGCTTGCTCAGGAGACGGCCGCCGCCGGAGCGAGCGGCGTCGTCATCCCTCCTCCTCTGACGGCACCCGCGTCGGAGGCCGAGCTCCTGCGTTACTTTGAGGCGATCGCCGACACCGTCGGGGTTCCGGTGGTCATCCAGGACGCCCCCGAGTACCTGAAGGTCGAAGTGGGGCCAAGGCTCGTTGAGCGGCTCGCGGAGCGGATCCCTAATTTTGTGGGCCTGAAGCTCGAGGTCGGTGCCGATGCCCTTGTCCCCTGGGTCGACGCGTTCGCCGAGCGGCTCACGATCTTCTGCGGCAACGGCGGCCTCTACATGCTCGACTGCCTGCGCCATGGCGCCGCCGGCATCGCGCCAGGCGTGGACCTTGTTGACGTGCTCGTTGAGATCTACGAGTTGTGGCAAGCCGATCAGGAACAGGCCGCGTGGGAGCGGATGCGGCAGGCCCTCCCGATGGTCGCTTTCCAGATGCGCGACATCGACCACTACAACGCGACGGCAAAGTACGTTCTCCGGAAGCGAGGAGTCCTGAGCTGTGACGAGCTGCGCGCCCCGGCATACCGGCTGGACGCGCCAGCCCGCCGGATTCTCGACGACTATCTCGAGCAGCTGAACCTGGTCCCGGCGTAATCGTTTACGAGATCCGATGGCGCATACGCCGCAGAGTCCGACTGGGTCATGAGGGCGTCCGCGGCCTCCGAGCTGCGGCGCCTACTCGGCGAGCGAGCATTCGTCCGAGGATCGCTCTCGAGGTACGCCAGCGATGCGACCGAGCACGAGGGACTGAGACGGTCGCCGGACCTCGTGGTGGTGCCCGGCAGCACCGAGGAAGTACGCCTGGTGGTCGAATGGGCATACCGGAGAGAGGTCCCGCTCGTACCACGCGGGGGCGGCACAGGGTTCTCGGGCGGAGCCGTTCCGGTCAACGGCGGTGTTGTGGTGGATCTTTCGAGGCTCAATGGGGTCCGCTCGTTGGACCCGGGGTTCTGGCGGATGCACGTAGAGGCGGGGACCACGACCGCGACGGTCCGCCGCCTCGCTCGCGAGAACGGGCTCTACTTTCCGCCTGATCCGGGGGCGGCTGAGCAGTCTCAGATCGGTGGCAACATCGCCACCAACGCGGGTGGCCCACACGCATTCAAATACGGGGTCACTGGCGATTGGGTGATGGGGCTTGAGGCCGTGATCCCGCCCGGTGAGGTGATCTCCGTGGGCGGCGCCATCCGAAAGGACGTCGCGGGGTATGACCTGAAGAGCCTCCTGGTCGGCTCCGAGGGGACGCTGGGCATCATCACGGCCGCGTGGCTACGACTCCTCCCATCGCCTGAGTCGGCGCTGCCGCTGGTCGCGGCGTATCCCGGCACCGCCGAGGGGTGCGCAGCGATCGAGGCAGTCCTTGCGTCTGGGGTGGTGCCTGCGGCGATCGAGTTTCTCGAAGGCGCTGCGCTTGCTGCTGGAAGGGAGGCTTTCCCGATCAACCTGCCAGCGTCGCGGTTTCTCGTGATCTGCGAGTGCGACGGCTCGGCGGATGAGGCCGCACGGACCCGCGCCGAGCTTCGCGAAGCGTTGGTACCGGGGTGTTTGCAGCTCTGGGCGCCGAACCGCCGTCAGGAGTTCGAGGCTCTGTGGCGCTGGCGCGATGGCGTGTCGCTCGCCGTCGCTTCGCAACGCGGGGGCAAGGTGAGCGAGGACATTGTCGTTCCGGTCGACAGGCTACGCGAGGCGATCGAAAGCACCGTGAGGATTGGCGAGGACTACGGCCTGGAGGCGTGCAGCTGGGGCCACGCGGGTGACGGAAACCTTCACTCCACATTCTTGGTCGACGCGAACCGTCGATCCGAGGTGGAACGCGCGCACGCCGCCGCGAGAGACCTGCATGCGCTGGCAGTGGCGCTCGGAGGATCGATCTCGGGAGAACACGGCATCGGATGGTTGAAGCGAGGACGGCTAGGAGTTCAGTGGGGGGATCGCGCACTGCAGCTGCATCAGCAGATCAAGCGAGTGTTCGACCCCAAGAACCTGATCAACCCTGGCAAGAAGACGTAGCTGGCCCCGCTCGGAAGGGCCTGACGCTGCTAATGGTGGCTCGCCGCCGCTTCCCGGCGGGCGGCCGGCGGGTAGGTGAGGAAGCTGAGGAGCGCGAGCCCCGCCGCCACCGCCAGCGGCAGAGCCAGGCTCGTCTTGAGCAGCAGCGCCCCGGCGAGCGCACCCAGCAACATCGCGATCACGGCGGAAATGCGGCGCACGGAGCCCTTGCCGGAGCCGCCGAACAGCGGCGAGTCGGCGGCCAGTCCCGTCAGCGTCATCGTCAGCACCGTCGTCGTCAGATCCGGGACCGAGACGCGGCGGATCGTCGCGTTGCGAACGCCCATCGCGAACGCCAGCAGCGCGATCACGACGTCGCCTGAGACGGCGTTTGCGCGGATCGTGATCGTCGCCGCCAGGATCGCCGCGAGGGCGACCAGGATCACCTCGATCCCCAGCGCCCGCGCCATGTGCTGCGGATTGCGGTCGGCGAACCGTGACGCCAGCACGCCACCAGCGCCGGCGCCGGCGAGAAACGCGGCCAGCGAGATCAGCGGAGCGACGACCGGTAGACCGCCGCTGCCGGCGATCCCGAAGCCGAGAAAGACGATGTTCCCGGTCATGTTCGCCGTGAACACGTGCCCGATTCCGAGGTAGCTCACCGCGTCCACCAACCCGGTCGTGAACGTCAGCACGAGCAGCGTTCGCGACAGCGGATGGCGGATCGAGCGGGCGGCCCGCTGCGACAACGACGGCGGGGCGGCGACTGACGGGGTCGCTCCGATGGCGCTCATGCGCTACCTCCAGGGTGGCTGACCGGGATAGGGCGGCCATCATCGCGCGATCGCGTGGCCGCGGCGCCCCCTCACACGACGGTCAGCCCGCTACACGGCGCTGCGCTGGACGGCGGCGAGCGTCGTCATCTCGCCGATCAGCTCATCCTGCAGCGAGACGTGGTCCGCCATGTTGTCGCGCACCCACTCGGCGGCTTTGCCAGACGCGGCCTCCGCCGCCTCCCGTGACTCCCACGTGCTCACTGACACGAAGCGGCCGTCACCCGTATCGGTGGTCGAGTAGAACACGAATCCGGGGCTGTCCCGGAAGATCGGCGCCATTCCGTTCCGTGCCCTCTCCATCAGCTCTGCGTAGGTCCCCTGGGTGATCCGATAGATCCCCATCCGAACGTAGTTCGTCATCGTCCCTCCTGAGGATTTGAGTACCAGGCGACCCTACTCGCGGTCGCCGCCGCGGCGCAAGCCGCGTTCAACCGACGCGAGCCCTCAGGCGTCGCGGATCGCGCGGAGGATGACCGGCCGCGGGGCGTGCTCGACGGCATCGAGCAGCGCCGCCAGCTCCTCTTCACGCAGGTGCTCGGCGACCTCGACCTCGACGATCAGCGGCTCGGAGCCGGTCCCCGCGTCCTCGACGACCCGGCGGACCGTGTCGGCCTCCCGCTCGAGCGACTCGGGCGACGGCAGCGACAGCACCACCTGCCCCGTGTTCGGGGCCTCGATCGCCCCGTCCTCATCCGCGTCCATCGCCTCCAGGACGGCGGCTCCGCTCGTCAAGCTCGGCAGCGGGTCGGCCCGCAGCTCACGGTCCAGCTCGCCGCCACGCGGAAGCTGGACGATCAGCGGCGCCTCGGGCATCAGTCAACGGTACCGAGAAGTCGCCTAACCGTCCCGCTCCGCCACGGCGGCCCGCGCGGCGTCGGCCAGCGCCTCGACGGCCGGCCGCGACGCGTAGCCGAGCTCGGCCCGCGCCTTGGAGTCGTCGAACAGGTGCGGCAGCCGCCCGGCCCGGACCTCGTCGAGAACGAGCAGCCGTGGCTCACGCCCGAGCGGGCGCGCCACGAGGTCGGCCAGGCGCGCGGCCGCGTACGCGGCGCTCCACGGGACCGGCAGCCTCGGCGCCGGAACGGCGGCGACGCGG
>DATKFF010000416.1:0-2627 GCA_035511595.1 Solirubrobacteraceae bacterium
ATCCACGTGTACGTGTCGGGCGCATCGGGCCCGAGGAAGCGCTCGGGGCGAAACTCGGAGGGCTGCGGATACAGATCCCCGCGGCGGTGGATCACCCGGATCGAGGGATTGATCTCCATCCCAACGGGGATCTCGTAGCCACCGAGCCTGAACGGCTCCCCGCGGACGACCCGGCCGACCCCCGGGATCACCGGACGGAGCCGCAGCGCCTCCTTGACGACCGCGTCGAGGTACTCATCGTCGCCCTCGGTCGCGCGCGCAAGCACCGGCGGTGTGTGGAGCAGCAGGTCGAAGGTCCACGCCAGACCGGTGGCGGTCGTCTCATGCCCTGCCAGCAGCAGCGTCAGCAGCTCGTCGCGGACCTCGCGGTCGCTCAGGTGCCCGCCGCTCTCGTCCTCGGCGAGCAGCAGCGCCGAGAACACGTCGCTGCGCTCCGCCAGGTCCGGATCGGCGCGGCGGGCGGCGATCTCCGCGTAGAGCAGCTCATCGACCGCCAGGCGCTGGGCCTCGAAGCGGCGCACGGCGCGCTTGCCCCCGCCGAATCGGTCGAGCGCCGAGAGCAGCACCAACCCGCGGGGCCGCGAGATGGGGTCGATCATCGCCCGCAGCCTGCGGCTGAGCTCGTCGGCGGCGGGGCCCGCCTCGTAGCCGAAGACCGCGCGGATGATCACCCGCAGCGTGATCGCCTGCATCCGCCCAAGCAGCGTGAACGGCGCGCCGACCGGCCACGAGTCGATCTCGAGGTCGGCGGCCTCACGCATCGCGTCGACGTAGGCCTGCATCCGCTGGCCGTGGAACGGCGGCAACAGCAGGCGCCGGTGGCGCAGGTGCTCGGCCCCATCGAGCAGCAGCACCGAGCGCTCGCCGAGGATCGGCCCAAGCAACGCGTTAGCCTCGCCGGCATGGAGCTGCTCGCCGGGACCCTGGAACAGCTCCTTGACGACCGTCGGATCGAACACCATCACGAACCCGTTGTCGAACAGCGTGCTCATCGTGACCATGTCGCCGTAACGCCGGCGGCAGGCCTCGAGGAAGCGCACACCGCCAAGCATGAAGCCCGCGGTCTGCAGCAGGCGCGGCAGGCGGGGGCCGGGGGGAAGGGTGGGAGTCGAGACGCTCATCAACGAAACGGAATCTGTCGTATAACGCTAACGCCCCGAAAACTCGTATGGTCGTGCGCGACAGCTTTTTGATCTTTGGGAGTCCGCTGATCGGCGAGGAGGAGATCGCCGAGGTGGTGGAGTCGCTTCGCTCTGGGTGGGTCGGCACCGGGCCGAAGGTGCACCGCTTCGAGCAGGCGTTGGCGGACTACGTGGACTCGCCGCAGGTCAGGTGTCTGGCCTCGTGCACGGCGGCGCTGATCCTGTCGCTCCAGGTGCTCGGGATCGGGCCGGGGGACGAGGTGCTCGTGCCGGCGATGACGTTTGTCGCCTCCGCCAACGCGGTCGAGCACGCCGGCGCCACGCCCGTCCTGATCGACTCGGTGCCGGGCACCGGCCTGATCGACCTCGATGCGGCAGAGCGCGCGATCACGCCGCGGACCAAGGCGATCATGCCCGTCCACATGGCCGGCCGGCCGGTCGACCTCGATCGGCTCGCGGAGCTACGCGACCGCCACGGCGTGGCCGTGGTCGAGGACGCCGCCCACGCCATCGGCGCCGAGTGGCACGGACGCAAGATCGGGTCGCACGGGAACCTCGCGGCGTTCTCGTTCTACGTAACGAAGAACATCACGACGATCGAAGGGGGCGCCCTCGCGACCGATGACGCAGAGATCGCGGCAGAGGTCGAGCGGCTTGCGCTCCACGGCCTCAGCCTCGGCGCCTGGGAGCGCTTCTCCGACAGCGGCTTTCGGCACTACGAGGTGGTGCGCCCGGGGTACAAGTACAACATGACCGACGTGCAGGCCGCCGTCGGGCTTCACCAGCTCGGCCGGCTCGATGACTGGATCGAGCGGCGCGCCGAGCTGTGGGACAGGTACGACGAGCTGCTCGCCGGGCTCCCGCTCCAGACCCCGCCGCCGCCAGAGCCCGACACGCGGCACGCGCGGCACCTCTACCAGGTGCTGCTCGAGCCCGACGCGCGGCTCACCCGCGACCGCCTGCTCGACGCGTTGACCGACCGCAACATCGGGACCGGCGTCCACTACCGCGGCGTCCACCTGCATCCGTTCTACCGCGACAAGTACGGCCTGGCGCCCGAGGATTTCCCGGTCGCGAGCTCGATCTCGGAGCGCACGCTGAGCCTTCCGCTAAGTCCGAAGGTCGCCGAGGCCGATCAGGACGATGTCGTCGACGCGCTCGCGGACCTCCTGGGCTGACCCGGTGAGCACCTCCGAGTACCCAGCGGGCCGGATCGGTCGGCCCCGCGCGAGTGGGCCGTGGTCGCTCGACTCGCTCGGCGCGGTCTCGACCGAGGGGTGGGTCGTATGCGCGCTCGTGGTCGTCGCGGCGGCGATCCGATTCCTCGTGATCGACAACCAGAGCCTGTGGGCGGACGAGGCCCTGACGGCGTACGAGGCGCGGATTCCGTTTGGCGGGATGGTCAACGTCGTTCTCCACGTCGAGACCACGCCGCCGCTGTACTTCGTGCTGATCTGGGTCTGGGGGCACCTGTTCGGGACGGGA
>DATKFF010000417.1:0-3126 GCA_035511595.1 Solirubrobacteraceae bacterium
TGAGCCGATCGGGCAGCCGCCGACGCACTGGAGCTGGCGTTGGTGTTCGACGAGGAAGTCTCGCCACGCCCGCAGGCCTTCGAGCGTATCGAGACGGTCGAACATGGGCTCTTGGCCCCCGACGATCGTCTCGGACTGGTAGTCGATCACCGCCAACACGAGCGCTTTCTTGTCGGCGAAGTAGTGGTAGATCTGCGAGCTGCTGACCCCGGCGGCGTCTTTGACGTCCTCAATTGTGGTGCCGGCGACGCCGTCTTTGAACATCAGCTCGGCGGCGGCAGCGACGATCCGTTGGCGGGTCTCGCGTCCTCTGGGGGTCAGCTTCGCGGGCGCTGTGCCGGCGGCGGTCATGCCCGGACGATAGCAAAAAATGGATTTGACAATCCACTTTTGATCCTCCATTCTGGATCGCACAACCCAGTTCTTCCGATTGGAGATGATCATGAAGCTGAAGGACAAGATCGCACTCGTTACCGGTTCGACCAGGGGGATCGGCGCGGCGACGGCGCGGGCGCTGGCCGGCGAGGGAGCCCGCGTTATCGTCGCCGGCCGTGACGAAGAGCGGGGGCGATCGGTCGTGGAGTCGATTCGCGCCGAGGGTGGGACGGCGGACTTCATCGTTGCGACGCTGCGCGACGAGAGCTCGGCGCGGGCGCTGGCGAGCGGCGCACTCGAGATCGCCGGCCGGGTCGACATCCTTGTCAACAACGCGGGCATCGCCACGTTCGGGCCGACGGCGTCGACGACGGAGGGGGAGTTCGATGACATGTACTCCGTCAACGTGAAGGTGCCGTTCTTCCTGGTCGCCGCGCTCGCGCCCGCAATGGCCGAGCGAGGCGAGGGTGTGATCGTGAACGTCTCGACGATGGTCGGCGGATTCGGACGGGCCGGCGCGGCGCTCTACGGCTCGAGCAAAGCTGCGATCAGCCTGCTGACCAAGGCCTGGGCCGCCGAATTCGGTCCGAGCGGGATCCGGGTCAACGCCGTATCCCCAGGCCCGACACGGACCGAAGGCACAGAGTTCATGGGCGAGGCGCTGGACCAGCAGGCAGCGGCGGCGCCGGCCGGCCGGGTCGCCTCGCCGCAGGAGATCGCCAACACGATCCTGTTCCTGACCACCGACGGCGCCAGCTTTGTCGAGGGCGCCGTGCTTCCTGTCGATGGCGGCCGTGCCGCCGTCTGAAGCCCACCGCGCGCCCAAAGAGAACCGATCATGGAGAACCTACGCCCAACGTACGGCGTGTTCGCGCTCATCACCGGCACCTCGCAACGCACAGGTGCAGAGTTCGCGAGGCAGCTGGCGAACGCCGGACTCGGTCTCGGGCTCGTCGCCAGAGGGCGCGCCAAGCTGACCGGCTCGCCGAGGAGCTCCACAACCAGTTCGAGACCCGCGTGTCGGTCGTGTCCCGACCGGGATCTACGATGCCACGTAGTAACATTGCTTTGTGGTCTTAGACGCGCCAACGGGACTGGCATGACCGGCGGCTCGGGGTTCGCCCCTTTTTTGGAAAAGCGTCCGGCGGAGGCGCTGGTGGCTGAGCGCAAGGACATTGACTTCAGCTACACGTTGACCGACCGCGTGGTCCGGATGACTCTGGGCCCGGTGGGGAGGAGGCGATGACGTGGCAGCCGAACGCCATCCATGCGAGGTCTGGTGACGGTGGCGCGACCGGCCACGAAGCAGTCGCAATCCCGAGCGATACGGCGGGTGCGCCGCCGGCGCCGGAGACACGGCAATTCCGCGCTGGCTTCTGGGCGGTCGTATTCGCCCTTCTGATCGTGATGGCGTTCGGCACGCTGCCGAGTCCGCTGTATGGCCTCTACCGGACTCGAGATCACCTGTCGGCGTTCATGGTCACGGTGATCTACGCGATCTTCGCCGTCGGGACGATCGGCGCGCTGCTGTCGGTGCGCTTCATCGCCACGCGAGCCGGCCGACGCGGCGCGATGCTCGGCGCGGTGGGGACGATGATCGTCGCGGCGGGTCTGCTCCCGGCGTGGAAGGCCCTGCCGGGAGTGCTCGTCGGACGCTTGATCACCGGAGTGTCGGTCGGGCTCGCCGCTGGGACGGCCATCACCTACCTCATCGAGCTGCGGGCTCGCGAGGACCCAAGCCCCTCCGCCGTGATCCGCGCCCGGAACATCGGCACGGCGGTGAGCGTCGGCGGCCTCGGCATCGGTCCGCTGGTCGCGGGCGGCCTGGCCGAGTGGGCGAGCTATCCGCTGACCTTGCCGTACCTCGTGTTCCTGGGGCTCGGAGCGCTGGCTCTGATCGGCGTGGCGACTGCGCCTGAAACCCGCGCGCTAGCCGCTGCGCCTTCGAGCGAGAGTCGGGCGCGCGGCCGGTCACGCCCCGTCCGGGTTCTGGTTCCCGGGGCGACGGCGACGCTGGCAGCGTTCGCGGCAACCGGACTGTTCGCGGGGCTGTCTGGGCTCTTCCTGACCGTTGTACTTGACCGTCCTTCGCACGCGCTGGCCGGTGCGACGCTGTTCCTGGTCTTCACCTCCGGGGTGGTGTCGCAGCTGGCGACAAACCGGCTGCCGGCGTCGCGGGTGTTCGTGCTCGGCACGATCTCGATGCTCACCGGTCTCGCACTGCTCGTGACCGCAGTACGTCTTTCGAGCCCGAGCCTCGCGCTGTTTCTGCTCAGCGGCGCCCTGATCGGCGCGGGCGCGGGTGCGGTCTTCAAAGGCACGACCGGTCTCGTGCTCGAAGCGGCACCGCCGGAGAGCCGCGTCGCGTTGACCTCGGACCTGCTCATAGCCCTCTACGTGGGGCTTTCGATTCCCGTGATCGGCGCCGGATTCGCACTCGACCGAGGCGCCAGCCCACCGAACACCGTGCTCGGCTTCGCCATCTTCGTGGGGTTGGGCGTGGCCGGCGCGGGCGCGGTCCTCGGACGCGCGCTGAGAACCACACGACGGCCAGCGTAAATCATGGCCGGACGAGCGCGCGAGGGACCTTCGGCGGTCGCCGATCCAGCAGCGCGCGGGACTTCCCGCGGCACGCCGATCCGGTCATCCCGCAGCTGCCCGACGCGCATCCGGACTTTCCATCCGCGGGCGTGGCTGGACGAGCGTGCTCCGCTTCGCGCAAGCGCTCGTTGGAGTCAACGAAACGGGGAA
>DATKFF010000418.1:0-6010 GCA_035511595.1 Solirubrobacteraceae bacterium
CCGTTCGGCGGCGCGATCGCGCTCGGCCACCCGTTCGGGATGACCGGCGCGCGGATCATGACCACGCTGCTCAACGGTCTGAGCGCGCTCGACGGCACCTACGGGATCGAGTCGATGTGCGTCGCCGGCGGAATGGGCCAGGCGATGCTGGTCGAGCGCCTGAACTAAGTCCCGCGGGCGTCCGGGGGCGCTCAGTTGCGTGACAGCGCGACCACTGGCCCGGGGCGTCCGACATGGAAGCCCTGGGCGAAGTCGACCCCGTGCTCACGCAGCAGCCGGATCGTCTCGTCATCGGTGACGGATTCGGCGACGGTCTTGATCCCGAGCCCCTGGGCGACACCGACGATCGCAGTGACCATGTGGGCGTCGATCTCGCTGCGCGGGAGATTCTGGATGAACTCGCCGTCCATCTTGAGGTAGCTGACGGGCAGGTGCTTGAGGTAGTAGAACGAGCCGAAGCCGGTACCGAAGTCATCCAGCGCCAGGCTTGCGCCGAGCTCGTTGACCCCGGCGGCGAACGCCGAGGCCTCGGGCATATTCGCGATCGCTGCCGTCTCGGTCACCTCGAAGATCAGCTTCGCCGGGTCGACGGAGGCGGCCGTCAGCTCACGTGCGATCAGGTCCAGCAGCCCCGGGTCGCCGACGACCGACTCGCCCGAGAGGTTGACGCCGAGCGGCGGCAGCGGGTGCTCGCCGGCGCCGGCGATCATCTGGATCGCGCGCCGTACGACCCAGCGGTCGACCGCATGGATCAGCCCGTAGCGCTCGGCGGCGGGCAGGAAAGCGCCGGGCGGGATCAGGTCGTCGTGCTCGCCGCGCATCCGCAGCAGCAGCTCCCCGTGGCTGATCTGGCCGGTCGCGAGGTCGAGGATCGGCTGCATGTGGAGCACGAACCCGTCCTCGCGTGCGAGCGCCTCCCGGATCCGCTCGGCCCACGTCAGCTTCGCCGTCGCCCGCGCCCGGCGTCCCTCGGTGGCGGTGTAGACCACGACTCGGTCGCGCCCCTGCGCCTTGGCCGCGTACATCGCCAGGTCGGCACCGGTCAGCAGCTCGCTGGCGGTTGCGTCGTCTGACTCGAACGCTGCGACCCCGATGCTCGCGGTGACCCGCAGCGGCTTGCCGCCGAACACCGTGCCCGAGTTGTGAATCGTCGCCAGCAGGTCCTGCGCCGCAGCTCGGGCCGCGTCGACCTCGACCGTCGCCAGCAGCACCGCGAACTCGTCGCCGCCGAGCCTGGCGACGACGTCGCTTGAGCGGAACCGCCGCTCCAGCAGGTTTGCGAGCTCGACCAGGACCGCGTCGCCCGCGGCGTGCCCGGCGGAGTCGTTGATCGACTTGAAGTTGTCGATGTCGATGCTCAGCACCGCTCCGTGGGAGTGGTAGCGGCCCGAGCGCGCGAGCTCACGCTTGAGCTCCTCCTCGAACCGGCGGCGGTTGTGCAGGCCGGTCAGCTGATCATGGTCGGCGAGGTGGCGAAGGCGCTCCTCGTACCGGCTGCGCTCGGTGATGTCTCGAGCGATGACCGCCGCCGAGATGATGCGGCCGTCTCCATCGCGAACGGGGGAGACGGTCAGCGAGACCAGCAGCTTGGTGCCGTCCTTGCGCACGCGCTCGGTCTCGAAATGGTCAAGCGACTCGCCGCCGAATACCTTCTCCAGGATCTGACGCTGCTCTGCGGCCCGCGATTCGGACTCGATCAGCCCGATCGGCCGCCCGATCGCCTCGGCTGCCGTGTAGCCGTAGAGCTGCTCGGCGCCGCGGTTCCAGCTCGTGATCGTCCCGTCCGGGGTCTTGGTGATGATCGCTTCGTCGGATGAGTCGACGACGTAGCTGAGCAGCAGCGCTCGCTCGACGACCTCCCGGTCGTCGGGGTGGACCCGCTCGCTCAGCGCTTCGCCGGGCGTCAGTCGCCGAGGTGACCCGTCCTTGACTTCCCTGCCTGCACAGCCATCGGATGGCATGACGGCCTCCCGCGCATGATTGTACGTTCGCTTAACGCGCGGGGAGCCGCTTCGTTGGCGGGTTTCGGAACAGCTCCGGTTATCTGGGCGCCATCCGGAGCGCCCCGTCCAGCCGGATCGTCTCGCCGTTGAGCATCTCGTTCTCGACGATCTGGACGGCGAGCTGGGCGAACTCGTCGGGGCGTCCGAGGCGCGGCGGAAACGGGATCGCCTGGGCGAGGGCCTGGCGGTTCTCCTCGGGCAGGCCCGCCAGCAGCGGCGTGTCGAACGTCCCCGGGGCGATCGTGCAGACGCGGATCCCGGCGACCGCCAGGTCGCGGGCGGCGGGTAGCGTCATCCCGACGATCCCGCCCTTGGACGCCGAGTAGGCGATCTGTCCGATCTGGCCGTCGAACGCGGCGATCGAGGCGGTGTTGATGCACACTCCGCGCTCGCCGGAGGGCAACGGGTCCTGCGCGACCATCGCCGCGCCCGCCAGGCGGAGCACGTTGAAGGTGCCGATCAGGTTGACCCGGATCACGGTCTCGAACGGCTGCAGCGAGTGCGGGCCGCGCTTGGAGGCGACGCGCTCCGCCCAGCCGATTCCCGCGCAGCAGACGCTGATCCGCAACCGGCCGGCGAGCGCGGCGACCGCCACGGCCTCCTGGACCTGGTCGGGATCGGTGACGTCGCAGCGGACAAACTCAGCGCGCTCGCCGAGCTCGCCCGTGAGCTCGGCCCCGCGCTCCTCGTTGACGTCGGCGACCACGACCTCGGCGCCCTCGGCGTGCAGGCGCCGCACGACCGCCTCGCCGAGCCCCGAGGCGCCGCCTGCGACCAGCGCGCCGCTGCCTTCGATCCGCATGGGCGAGAACCCTACCGGCGCGCAGCGAGGGAGACCGCGAACAACCCGTCCTGATCGGTGTACCAGTCGCTGAGCTCGAGCCCGGCGGCGCGGAAGTCGGCCTCCAGGCGCCGGCGCGTGAACTTGGCGCTGATCTCGGTTCGGAGCTCTTCGCCGGCGGCGAACTCGACCCGCAGCCCGACCCCCGTGATCAGCACCGTCTGGGGCCGGAGCGCGCGCAGCCGCATCTCGATCCACTCGTTGCGGCGGTCGAAGAACGCGATGTGCTCGAACGCCTCGGGCGAGAAGTCGGCGCCGAGCTCGCGGTTGATCACGCGCAGCACGTTGCGGTTGAACTCGGCGGTGATCCCCTGCGAGTCGTCGTAGGCCGCCTCGATCAGCGCCGGGTCCTTGACCAGGTCGGTCCCGAGCAGCAGCCGGTCCTCCGGTCCCAGCAACCCGCCGATCTTCCGCAGCAGCCGCCTCCGCGTCCCCGGTGGGAAGTTCCCGATCGTGCCGCCGAGCAGCGCCACGATCCGCGGTCCGTCGGCCTCCGGAACGCTGTCCAGGTGGCGCTCGAAGTCGCCGATCACGCCGTCGATCTGGAGCCCGTCGTACTCGGCGATCAGTTGCCGCGCCGCCGTCTCGAGCGCGTGCTCGGAGACGTCAAGCGGGATGTAGCGGCGAAGCGTTCCGGCCTGCTCCATCGCATCGAGCAGGATCCGCGCCTTCTCGGCCGACCCCGACCCGAGCTCTACCAGCTCCGCGGCGCCGGTCTCCTCGACGATCGCGGCCGCGTTCTGCTCGAGGATCAGTCGCTCGGTGCGGGTCGGGTAGTACTCAGGCAGCTCGCAGATCTGCTCGAACAGCTCAGATCCGCGCGCGTCGTAGAAGTGCTTGGGGGGTAGCTCCTTGAACGGTCTGGTGAGCCCGTCGAGGACGTCGTCGGCCAGCACCCGCTCCTCCGCCTCGGAGACGCACGAGTGGATCGTGATCGCATCGGTCTCGAACAGCTGTCTCACAGCGCCACCCGGAATCCCGAGAAGATCTGTCGCCGCTGCGGGAAGTCCCAGTTGCGGAACGTCGGGCTCGCCACCCGGGGGCGCGTCGCCCACGAGCCGCCGCGCAGCACCTTGTAGCCGGCGCCGAAGAACGGCTCGGAGTACTCGCGGTAGGGGTAGGGCTCAAAGCCGGGGTAAGCGGCGAACTCGCTGGACGTCCACTCCCAGACATCCCCGATCATCCCCAGGCAGCCGCTCGGCGACGCGCCTGCGGGATACGCCCCCGCCGGGGCTGGTCCACATGCCAGCTGGTCCACGTTTGCGTGGACGCCGGGAACCGGCGGATCGTTCCCCCAGGGATAGGCGCGCGCCGCGCATTGCTCCTGGTCCCAGGTCGCCGCCTTCTCCCACTCGACTTCGGTGGGGAGGCGGACTCCGTGCGAACGGGCGAAGGCGTCGGCCTCGAACCAGGAAACATGGACGACCGGCCGGTGGGGGTGGAGTGGCTCGAGCCTGCCGAGACGCCACTCGCCGCCACCATTGGCCGTCCAGCCTCCAGGACGCGTGATGTCGTACTGCTCCTTCCACGCCCAGCCCTCGTCAGACCACCACTCGCGCCGCTCGTAGCCGCCGCCCTCGACGAACTGCAGATAGGTCGCGTTGGTGATCGGGTAACGGGCGATCTGGAACGCGCGCACGTCGGTGCGGTGGCGGGGGCGCTCGTTGTCGTAGGCGAATCGCGTCCAAGCGGGATCCGCGTCGTCGGCGGCGGCGCGCGCTCCGATCGTGCACTCGCCGGCTGGGACGCCGATCAGCTCGAGGCCGGTGGGCAGCTCGTTCAGACGGTCGGGGACCGGCTGGTGCGCGGGCGGCTCCCAATCGGGCAGCCGCGCCAGCTGAAGCGTCTGCAGCATCGTCTCGTTGTGCTGCTGCTCGTGGCGGAGCACCAGCTCGTGCAGCACGCCGTCTCCGATCCCGCGCTCGTCGATCAGCTCGAGCACGCGCGTTCTCACCCGATCGAGATAGTCGCGCGCCTCGGGACTCCGGAGGAACGGCAGCTCGCCGCGCCCCGCGCGCGGCGTCTCCATCGCGTCGTAGACGTCGACCAGATCCGCACGCAGCATCGGCTCCTCGCCGTAGCGGTGAACGAGCCACAGGTCCTCGAACGCGGCGATGTGCCCGAGGTCCCAGACCAGAGGGCTCATCAGCGTCGAGTGGACCCGCTCGAGGTCCGCGTCGGAGACCGGCGCCACGAGCGCGAGGGTCCGCTCACGAGCCTCGTCGAGCGCCGCGATGGCGTCCGACGCGCTCGTCGCCGCGGGTGCGCTCGAGCCGGTCATCTGAGGGATTGTCTCATCCTCGCCTGCCCGGCCAGCGAAACATCTTGTGAACGATCAGTCCGGCGGCCACTCGATCTGGTAGCGCAGGTACAGGCCCCCCGTGTGCTCGAGCGCCCACACGAGTTCGAGCGGCGCGACCTCCATCAGCTCGGGGCCGGTCGAGATCGCCGGCTCCTCACCGCCGCCGGTGAGCTTCGGCGCCAGCGTCAGGAACAGCTCGTCGACGAGCCGCTCGTGCAGCAGCGACCCGAACACTGTCGGACCGCCCTCGCACATCAGCAGCCGGATCCCGAAGTCGGTTCGCAGCCGCCTCAGGACGGTGGTCAGCGTGAGCTCGCCGCGATCGATCCGGATGAGCTCGATCTGCGCTGTGCACCCGGACAGATCGATCTCCACCGGGCTGAACAGGACGATCCGCGCCTCGGGCTCGGAGAACAGCGGCGCATCAAGGGGAACCTCGCCGCTGCGGGTGACGACGCACGCCAGCGGCTCGGCGGCGCGGCCCGCGTCGACCCGCCGCCGCCGGCGCTCGGGGTCCTTGGTCAGCCGGCCGTAGCGCTCCGCGCGGAGGGTGCCGGTGCCGACCAGCACCCCGTCGACCTGCTCACGCAGGCGGTGAAACAGCTCCCGGTCGGCCTTGTCGCTGAGCGGGCCGGAGCGGCCGTTGAACGCCGCTCGGCCATCGGCGCTCGAGATGAAGTTGGCGAGCGTGTACGGCCGCTCCTCGCCGGCGCGGTCGCCGAGCTCGAACGCCGCAAACAGGTCGGCGATCTCGACTGAGCCGGGCTGGGGGATCAGCTGACGGAACTCCACCTCCAGGGCGAACCTAGCAGCTGTCGCGGACCGCGCCGGCGCCCACGCGGCCCTCCGCCGGGCCCGGGCAAA
>DATKFF010000419.1:0-3306 GCA_035511595.1 Solirubrobacteraceae bacterium
CAAATGATGGTCCACCCCCTCTACACCGAACAAGCCACCGACGCCGTCGGCGACCTGCTCGCCGGATGGGAAGAAAGATGAGCGGCGCCCACCACCACAGCACATTCCTCAACACCCACCAAGACTGGTCAACACGCACATTCAGCGAGGCTGACATGGCCCGCATGAACAGGTGGTACGTCGACACGCACGGCCAGGAGAACCTCGACCTGGTGAAGTTCGTCGAGTTCATGGCGGAGCTGCGGCCCGAGGCGCTGAAGGCCTACCGGCGCGCTATCGAGACGACCGTGGGCCCTGGGGGGTTCGAGAGCGGTCTCGGTGGGGCGAGCGCCTTCACGTGGCTGCACACCTACACCGTCCTGGCCTACCCGCAGGGGATCCTCTACGAGATCATCAGCGCCCGCCGGCGTGGAGCCACGAAGACCGAGGTCGCGGACACCTTGTCGATCGCCTGGTTGCACAGCGGCACCGTCGGCATCAACAACGCGGCTGAGGTCGCGCACGAGTACATGCGGTCCTGGGACGAGAACGAGGCGGCTCCCGGTATGACGTTCCCGGCCGGGTGGTCCTGCGACCCCGATGCCTTCTGCTCGGGCCT
Organism: Solirubrobacteraceae bacterium; assembly: GCA_035511595.1. Lineage (GTDB taxonomy): Bacteria > Actinomycetota > Thermoleophilia > Solirubrobacterales > Solirubrobacteraceae > Palsa-465. Next base: position 599 of record DATKFF010000419.1, read on the forward strand.
CGATTTCACGGACATGAATAGCATCACGGAGGCCGAGCTGCGTTCGCTCGAGGATTGGCACCGGCGGGTGCAGGGGGCCGTACCGGCATACGTGTCGTTCCTGGCCAAGGAGTATCCGGTCCTGTTGAAGGTGTTCCGCGCGCGCTATGAAGCTGTCCTCACTCAGTGCTCGTTGCCGAAGCAGATGATTGCGGTGCTCTTTCTCCACACGGCGGCGGCTAAGCAGCGTCCCGACGCGCTGCGGCGCTCCGCGGTGATGGCCAAGAGTTTCGGCGTCACCAAAGGACAGGCGCTCCACACTCTCGGGATCATCCAGCGCCTCCTTGGCGATCTGTTCGCTGACGCGGCCTTCGGGCCGATCGCCGACCTGTTCGAAGACTGGGCCTGAATGAGGCCGGCGCGCCCGGGAAGTGTCGTGCCGCGCTTCGTGAGCGGGGACAGCCGGTCGACAAGCAGGAGTTCTTCCCGGTCGCCCTCGCTCACGGAGCCACAGCCATGAAGTTCGTGACGTTTTGGAGGTGATCCACATGGACATCCGTGGCCGCGTCGCGTTTGTCACCGGGGGAGCGACGGGTGTCGGTCGCGCCGTCTGTAACGCTCTCGCCGCACGGGGTGCGCGTGGGATCGGGGTTGGTTTCTACAGCGGTGATGAGGATCTCGCCGCTGAAACCTGCACCGAGCTCGCCGCTCACGGAGCCTCAGCTATACCTCTTCCCATTGATGTTCGAGACGAAGGTCAGGTGCGGGCTGCCGTCGCGAAAATCGTTGATGCCTGGGGGACCATCGAAATCCTGGTCAACAGCGCTGGGCAAACGACCCCGGTACCGGTGCAAGACCTCGACGCGATCACAGACGAACTGTGGAACGACATCATGGACACGAACCTCAGGGGCACCTTCTACACGTGCCGCGCCAGCGCTCCGTACCTCAAGCGACAAGGGGGCGCGATCGTCAACATCGGGTCGATCAGCGGCATGCGCGGTCCCGGTTCGTGCATACCGTACAGCCTCTCGAAGGCAGGGGTTCACCGTCTGACCGGGCTACTGGCGCTGGCCCTGGCACCCGAGGTCACGGTGAACGCCGTCGCGCCTGGGCTGGTGCCCACGCGACTGTTCGACGAGGTGATGGGTGAGCAGGCCGCGGCGGTGATCGAGAAGAGGGCTGCCACGGTGCCGCTCGCGCGCGTCGCGTCCCCGCAGGATATAGCCGCCGCGTGCGTCGGACTGCTGGCGTCCGACTACGTCACGGGACACGTCGTTCCGGTCGACGGGGGTGAGCAGTTGTAGGACGCGCAAGGTTCCACAACGCGATACGTAGCGCCTGCGGGACGCCGGGCAGGTGTTCCGCCGATCAGACTAGGAGAGTAGACGTGACTATTACCGATACCGAGCTTTCTTTGAAAGCTCCGTTCGCGACTCGCCCGCAAAAGCTGTTGATCGACGGCGAATGGGTGGACGCGGCGTCGGGCAAGACCGTCGACACGGTGAACCCGGCGACAGGCAAGGTCCTGACGACGTTGGCCTGCGGCGACAAGGTTGATGTTGATCGCGCTGTCGCCGCCGCGCGACGGGCCTTCGAGGGTCCGTGGCGGAAGTGGAAGCCGACCGAGCGACAGGCCGCCCTGCTCAGGGTTGCCGACCTGATCGAAGAGCGCGCGGATGAGCTGACGCACCTGCTCACTCTGGACGTGGGCGCGCCGCTGTCGCGCAGTCATAGGAACGTTCTGCGGTCGGCGGAGACGTGGCGGTGGTTCGCGTCGATGGCTGTCACGATTCGGGGCGAGACCATCGAGAACTCTTACCCTGGCGAACAGTTCAGTTACACGATCCGCGAACCGGTGGGTGTGGTCGGCGCGATCATCGCGTGGAACGGGCCGATCGTATTCACGTCGTGGAAGGTCGGTGCCGCGCTCGCGACGGGGTGCACCATCGTCGTCAAACCCGCGACCGAGGCCGCCCTGATCCCGCTGTACATCGCCGAGCTGTGCCAGGAGGCGGGTATTCCGCGCGGGGTGGTGAACGTGGTGACCGGGCCGGGGTCCGCGGTGGGTCAGGCGCTCGCGGAGCACCTGGACGTCGACAAGATCACCCTGACCGGGTCGACGGAGACGGGCCGGAAGATCATCGAGGCTTCCACCAGCAACATCAAGCGGGTGACGCTCGAGCTCGGTGGGAAGTCGCCCGACATCGTGTTCGCCGACGCGGACCTGGATGCGGCGGCGAAGGGCGCAGCGATGGCCGTGTTCACCAACACCGGTCAAATCTGCCACGCGGGAAGTCGTCTTTTCGTGCAGCGGTCGATTTATGACGATTTTGTCGGCGAGGTCGCGAAGGTCGCGAAGCAGCTCAAGGTCGGCAACGGTCTCGACCCGCAGACAGACATCGGTCCCGTCGTATCGCAAAACCAACTTAAGACCGTGACGGGCTACATGGACATCGGCAAGGTGGAGGGAGCGACCGCGGTCGCCGGCGGTGAACGGCTCACCGGCGGGGAGCTGGACGCAGGCTACTTCGTCGCCCCCACCGTGTTCGCCAACGTGAGCGACGACATGACGATCGCTCGGGAGGAGATCTTCGGCCCGGTCGTATCGGCACTGCCCTTCGTTGACCTCGATGAGGTGGCGCGACGGGCGAACGCGAGCAGCTACGGCTTGGCCAGCGGCGTCTGGACCCGCGATATCGGCAAGGCCCATCGCCTCGCCAAGCTCA
>DATKFF010000420.1:0-6736 GCA_035511595.1 Solirubrobacteraceae bacterium
GGAGGTCGGTGCGGCCGAGGTCCTCGAGCTTCTTGTCGACGTTCGTGTCAACGCGTGAGACGAAGAAGCTGGCGACCGAGTGGACGTCGAGCGGCAGCCCCTCTTCCAGGCGGCGCTCGAGCCCGCGCAGGTATGCGTCGGCGACGCGCTCGTACGCCTCGACCGCGAACAGCAGCGTCACGTTGACGTTGATGCCGTCGGCGATCGACTTCTCAATCGCCTTGACCCCCTCGCTCGTCCCGGGGATCTTGATCATCACGTTTGGACGGTCGACCGCCTGCCAGTAGCTGCGGGCGCCCTCGATCGTGCGCTCGGTGTCGAACGCCAGATCCGGCGCCACCTCGAGCGAGACGAAGCCGTCCTTCCCGTGGGTCTCGCGATGGACGCCGGCGAGCACGTCGGCGGCCAGCTGCACGTCCTTGACCGCGATCCGGTCGTAGAGGTGTCGCGCATCGAGGCCCTCGGCGGCCAGCTCCCGCAGGTCCTCGTCGTAATCGCTCGAGCCGAGGATCGCCTTCTCGAAGATCGACGGGTTCGAGGTCATGCCCCGGAGACTGTCCTCGCTCACCAGCCGGGCAAGCTCCCCGCTTTCGATCAGCGAGCGGCTGATCTGATCCAGCCAGACGCTGACGCCGGCCTTCGTAAGAGCCTCGAGTCGTGGATTCACCTTCGTCGTAGTGCTCATCTTCAATCTCCATTCATGCGGTCGAGGATCTCCCTGGCGAGCGACGCCACCCGCTCGGCGGTGATCCCGAAATGCTCGTAGACCTGCTTGGCTGGGCCCGACTCGCCGAAAGTCCGCATCCCGACAAACGCTCCATCGGGGCCGATCCAGCGGTCCCACCCAAACGGGCTCGCGGCCTCGACCGCGACCCGCGCCCGGCACGCGGACGGCAGCACCTGTTCGCGGTAGCTCTCGTCCGCCTGGGCGAACGTGTCCATGCACGGCATGCTCACGACCCGCACGCGGACGCCGTCGAGCGCGTCGGCGGCCTCCAGGCACAGTGAAACCTCGGAGCCGGTTCCGATCAGGATGATCTCCGGGTCCCCTTCGTCGGCGTCGCGCAGCACGTACGCGCCGCGCTCGATCGCATCGTCCGGGATCGCGTCCGGTTGGAGGATCGGCAGGCTCTGGCGTGAGAGGGCGAACGCGGTCGGCGCTTCGAGGTTGCGCAGCGCGAAGCGCCATCCAAGCACCGTCTCGTTGGCGTCGGCTGGACGGACAACGTTCAGCCGCGGCATCGCCCGGAGCCCAGCGAGCTGCTCGATCGGCTGGTGGGTCGGGCCGTCCTCGCCGAGGCCGATTGAATCGTGGGTATAGACCCAGATGTCCGGCAGCTTCATCAGCGCGGACAGCCGCACGGCCCCGCGCATGTAATCGGAGAAGGTCAGGAAGGTCGCGCCAAAGGCGCGGAATCCGTGCAGGCTAAGGCCGTTGACGATCGCGCCCATGCCGTGCTCACGGACCCCGAAGCGCAGGTTGCGTCCGTGGTAGGCGCCCTTCTCGACATCGCCCCCATCCAGGATGTCGGTGTTCGTCGAGGTGGCCAGGTCGGCGGATCCGCCGATCAGCTGCGGCACCGACTTCGCGGCCCACTGGATCGCGGCCTCCGAAGCCTTCCTGGTCGCGATCGGGCCGGACGCCGGCTCGAAACGAGGCGGGTCAACGTCCCATCCGGCGGGCATCGCGCCGGCGTGGATCATCTCCAGCAGCGCCGCCCTGTCCGGGAACGCGTCGCGGTACTCGTCAAATCTGGCCTGCCACTCCTCCTCGAACTCCCGCCCGCGCTCGCACGTACGCCGGAAATGGGTGAGCGCCTCCGGCGGAACGTAGAAGTGCTTGTCGGGGTCCCAGCCGTAGGCCTCCTTGGTGAGGCGAACCTCGTCCTCTCCGAGCGCCGAGCCGTGCGCTGCCGAAGTGTCCTGCTTGTGGGGACTGCCGTACCCGATGTGCGACTGCACCATGATCAAGGACGGACGGTCCTCGACCGCCATCGCCGCCCGTGTCGCCTCCTCCAGGCGGCCCAGCGAGAGGTCCTCGCCGACGTTCTGGACGTGCCAGCCATAGGCCTCGTAGCGCATCGCGACGTCCTCGGACATGACCTTGGAGACCGGGCTTGCGAGCTGGATCTTGTTGTCGTCGTAGTAGGCGATCAGCCGGCCAAGGCCCAGGTGGCCCGCCAGCGACGAGGCCTCTGACGCCACGCCTTCCTCGATATCGCCGTCGGAGGCGATCGTGAAGGTGTGATGGTCGATGATCTCGTGGCCCGAGTCGTTGAGCCGCGCCGCGAGCATCCGCTCGGCGAGCGCCAGCCCGACCGCCATCGAGATTCCCTGGCCCAGCGGCCCGGTCGTCGCCTCGATCCCGGGGCTGTCCCAGCGCTCGGGATGGCCGGCGGTCGGGTAGCCCACCCGGCGAAAGTTCTTGATGTCCTCGAGCGTCATCGGATAGCCGGTGAGGTACAGGATCGAGTACAGGAGCATCGAAGCGTGGCCGGCTGACAGCACGAAGCGATCGCGGTTGAACCAGTTGGGGTCGGACGGGTTGTGGCGCATGACCCGCGTGTACAGCACGTAGATCAGCGGGGCCAGCCCCATCGGGGTGCCGGGATGGCCGGAGTTGGCCTTCTGCACCGCGTCCATCGACAGCGTCCGGATCGTGTTGACGCAGAGCTCGTCGAGCGCCGTTGCCGAGTCAGTGGCCGTCATCTGCTTTTCGAGGCTGCGGACGTGGGTGCCACTGGTCTCAGCATAGTCAGATCAGCGCCACGCCAAACGGCGGGTCGCGGGCTTGTGAGCGTTCATCCGAACAGCGCCCCGAACCGTTCGTACTCCTCCACCGGCACGCGGCGCACCTCCGAGACCGCGTCGGCCAGCGACACCAGCTCGATCGAGTTCGATCGCAGCGCCGTCATCATCCCCCAGGCGCCGTCGTGGACGGCGTCGATCGCGGCCAGCCCGAGTCGCGTCGCGAGCACCCGGTCAAACGCGGTCGGGGTACCGCCACGCTGGACGTGCCCGAGGACGGTGGCTCTGGTCTCGAAGCCCGTCCGCTCCTCGATTTCTCCTTCCAGCGCATACCCGATCCCACCGAGGCGCGGATGCCCGAACTCGTCGAACGAGTTCTCCCGCGCCACCTCCATGGTCCCCTCCTTAGGCGCCGCGCCCTCAGCCACAACCACGATCGAGAAGTACCGGCCGCGCTCGTGGCGGCGGCGGATCAGCCGGCATACCTCGTCGATGTCGAACGGGATCTCGGGAATCAGGATCACGTCGGCACCGCCGGCGACGCCCGAGTACAACGCGATCCATCCCGCCGTGCGGCCCATCACCTCCACCACGAGGATCCGGTTGTGGCTCTCGGCGGTGGTGTGGAGACGGTCGATCGCGTCGGTCGCGATCTGCAGGGCGGTGTCGAAGCCGAACGTGACGTCGGTGCCGCCGAGGTCGTTGTCGATCGTCTTCGGAACGCCGACCACGTTGACCCCGTGGTCCTGCAGACGGTTCGCGACCCCGAGCGTGTCCTCGCCGCCGATCGGTATCAGCCCGTCGAGGTCGTGCGCCGCCAGCGCCTCGCGGACCCGGTCGACGCCGTCGGGGCGCGCAAACGGGTTCGTCCGTGAGCTGCCGAGGATCGTGCCGCCGCGGGGCAGGATCCCTCGGATCGACTCGATCGTCAGCTCATCGAAGTTGTCCTCCAGCACGCCGCGCCAGCCGTCGCGGAACCCGACGACATCGTCGTCGTACACGTCGACCGCCTTGCGCACGACAGCACGGATGACGGCGTTCAGTCCGGGACAGTCCCCGCCGCCGGTGAGCAGACCGATGCGCATTACCGCTGAATCCTATGCATCAGCCCCGACCGAAAATGCTACGCACTTGTAGGGTTTTGAACCGGTGACGCAGAGCTCACGACACCGTCTGCTGTGGGGCTCGCTCGCGGGCGGCGCCGGCCTGATCGCGGGCGGGGCCGTGCTGCAACGCCAGTTCATGCACCGGATCGCCGCCGACCCCGAGCGGGCGGTGCTCTCCATTCCGCCGGATGGCCGGCCGCTGGGCATCACCTCGCCCGACGGGACCGTCCTGCACGCGGAGGCGTTCGGCCCCGAAGACGCGGCGACGATCGTGCTCGGACACGGCTGGACAGAGAACCTCGAATTCTGGACGTATCAGATCCGCGCCCTCTCGCAACGCGGCCTGCGGGTCATCGCGTACGACCTGCGCGGCCACGGCGACAGCGATCGGGCGGTCGGCGGGGACTACTCGATCGAGCGGTTCGGCGAGGACCTCGAGGCCGTGCTGGCGGCGGTCGTGCCCGACGGCCGCCGGGCGGTCGTCGCCGGCCACTCGCTCGGGGCGATGGCGATCGCCGCCTGGGCGCGCGACCACGAGGTCGAGCGGCGCGCCGGCGCCGTGGCGCTGATCAATACCGGCCTCGGTGATCTGATCGGCGAGCAGCTGCTCGTGCCGGTGCCGGGAGTCGCGCATGCGCTGAACAAGACGGTCGCCGGACGCGCGTTCCTGGGCAGCCATGCGCCGCTGCCGCGCTTCTCGACTCCCTTGATCGCAGCCTTGGTCCGCTACGTCGCGTTCGGGCCGGACGCGACCCCCGCGCAGATCGCCTTCTACGAACGGATGCTGATCACGTCCCCGCCCGACGTGCGCGCGAGCGTCGGAATCACGCTGTCCGAGGTCGAGCTGAACGACGCGCTCCCGCGCCTGACGGTGCCGACAACCGTGATCGCCGGCGCGCGCGACCGGCTGACGCCGCCCTCCCACGCCCGCCGGATCGCGGAGAAGCTGCCCGAGCTCGAGCAGCTGGTAATCATCCCGGAGACCGGACACATGGCGCCGCTGGAGCGGCCGACCGTCGTGATCGAGGCGCTCGAGGAACTCGCCGCGAAGGTGGGATATGACGCAGACGCAGTGGCCGCGTGAGCCGCAGCCAGTACCGTTGACAGCTGTGAGCGCGAGCTCCCGTCCAGGTGCCGCACGGCTTTGCTATGTCCTCCGGGAGGACCCCGAGCTCGCCGAGGCGGTTCCCGCTGCGCGGCGCCGGCAGGCGATCGACGAAGCTACGACCCCTGAGATTCACCTTCCAGCCGGGCGCCCCCCGCGGCGCACGGAGGCGTGGCTTGGAGGCGGGCTCGGGCTGCTGGTGCTGGAGGGGCTACTGATCCGTCGGGTCGGGATCGAGGGCCGATTCGGTGCCGAGCTGCTCGGCGAGGGGGACATCCTGCGACCCTCACAGGGCGAGTTCGACTCGCCGATGCTGCCGCTGGAGACCGGCTGGCTTATACCCGAATCCGCCCGACTGGCGGTGCTCGACGAGGAGTTCGTGCAGTTGCTGGCGCACTACCCGGAGCTGGTACCCGCGATCGTCGCTCGCGCGATGCAGCGCTCCCGCAACCTCGCGGTCAACATGGCGATCGTGCATCAGGCCCGCGTCGACGTGCGCCTGCAGATGCTGCTCTGGCACCTGGCTGGTCGCTGGGGCCGAGTCCGCAGCGACGCCACGGTGGTGCCGCTGCGGCTGACGCACACGCTGCTCGCCGATCTGGTCGCGGCGCGGCGGCCGACGGTGACGAGCGCGCTCACGGACCTGACGCGCCGAGGGCTCGTCAGGTCGCAGGGGGACTCCTGGATGCTGTTCGGGGAGGCGCCGGTGGAGCTGCTCGCCCTCGACGCGACCGCGAGGACACGACGCGGCGAGGCTCCCCGTCTGGCGTCGACCTCCTGACCGGCCCTGCACCTCGACCCCTACATCATCCTCGGCAGTGCGGTGGTCGGCCTGCTCGTCGGGATGACTGGCGCCGGCGGCGGCGCACTGATGACGCCGATGCTGATCCTGTTGTTCGGGGTCAAGCCAGGCAGCGCGATCTCCAGCGACCTCGTCGCCGCGGTGGTGATGCGGCCGTTCGGAGCGGCGGTGCACCTGCGCGCCCGGACGGTCAACATGCGGCTCGTCCGCTGGATGGTGCTGGGCTCCGTGCCGGCCGCGTTCCTGGGCGCATACCTGCTGCGGCTGATGGGCCACAGCAAGGCCGCCGAGAGCAACATCGAGGTCGCGCTCGGTTCGGCGCTGCTCGTCGGAGCGTCCGCGATGGCGATCCGGTTCGTGCTCGACCGCCGCGGCGGCCTGCGGCGGACCGGCGCGATCGGCGAGCTGACCGTGAGGCCGCAGGCGACCGTCGCGATCGGCGTGATCGGAGGGCTGATCGTCGGGATGACGTCGGTCGGCTCCGGGTCGCTGATGATCGTGCTGCTGCTGTTCCTGTACCCGACGATCGGCGCAAGCCAACTCGTCGGCACCGACCTCACCCAGGCCGTGCCGCTGACGCTCGCGGCCGCCCTCGGCGCGCTCCTGTTCGGTCACGTGCAATTCGGTGTGACCGCCTCGCTGATCATCGGAAGCGTTCCGGCGGTGCTGATCGGCTCGCTGCTGTCGTCGAGCTTCCCCGACCGCTACGTGCGACCCGTGATCGCGTTCGTGATCTTCGCCTCGGGCCTGAAGTACGTCGGCCTCGGCGTGACCGCGCTCGGCTGGACGCTCTGCGGAGTGTTGCTGGCCGCCGGCGTGCTGTGGGCGGTGCGGACGCGACCGTGGACGGCCCCGTCGCGGGCGGTCGGTGAGGCGCCCGTGGCGCAGCTGCCAGCGCTCGAGGAGGAGGAGCAGCGGGTTGTCGACCAGGCTTGAGATCCCGGTCGAGGGCGGCTCGCTGGCCGCCTTCCGGCT
>DATKFF010000421.1:0-2656 GCA_035511595.1 Solirubrobacteraceae bacterium
GTCCGCGGAGACTACCGATGGCCGCGTCGCGGTCATCGGATTTCAGAGCCCGCGCGGGACGGGATCCCCGCTGCATGTCCACCGGAACGAGGACGAGTGGTTCTACGTCACGAACGGTCAGCTCAGATTCTGGGTCGCCGGCGCTGTGATCGACGCGCCAGCGGGAACGTTCGTGTACGGCCCGCGCGACGTCCCGCATACGTACGAGGTGACCTCGGAGGAGGCCGGCTTCCTACTCGTCGCACAGCCCGCAGGCTTTGAAGCGTTCATGCGCGAGGTAGGCGAGCCAGCCAAAACCCTGAGCATCCCCCCGCCAGCGAGCGACCCGCCAGACCCCCAGAGGCTGGCCACCGTCGCCGCGGAGTATGGAATCGAGGTCCTCGGACCTCCGGGCATCCCCACCTGAACACCGCTCTCGACAAAAGGGGCGTTCCGGTGACCGGAACGCCCCCGTCGGTGTTCGTTGTAGGCTCAGCCCCGGATCCGGATCGTCTGATTCGGGTGAAGACAGCGCACAACCGTGCAGGTATCACCGGGCGGTGTTGGAGCTGCGGGTTTCCGGTACCTCAACGGTGATTGCCGGCGCTGCCGCGGGCGTCCGAGATGCTTCGAAGGCGCTCGGCGCACACGCCGTCTTCGCCCGGAACGTCGTGATGCTGCTCGCAGGAGCCTCGTTGACGCTAATCGTGCAACAGGAGTTCGGGCGGTGGGAACGCGACCGGCTCGCGACCGAGGTGGTGTGAGTGCGCGACGCACGGGTGGGTGCAGATGAGTTCCGCGCGTTGTTCGAGGCGCTACGCAACTGGGGAAGCTGGGGTGAGCAGGACGAGCGGGGAGCGCTTCACTACCTGACGCCGGAACGTGTCACGGCGGCGACCCGGCTCGTCCGTGATGGCGTCGCTGTCAGCTTGAGCCTCCCGCTCAACACGGAGCCGGCGCTCGACAACCCGGTACCCGCCGATCACCACATGACCCATTTCCGCGAACGTGGCTCACTCACCGAGCCGGTCCATTTCCTCAAGGACTACGTTGGCCTCGACTACCACAACGACGGCCACACCCATATCGACGCGTTATGCCATGTCGCATACCAAGGATGGCTGTACAACGACCGACCCGAGGACACGGTGACCGCGGAAGGCGCGGCTGTGAACTCGATCGCAGCACTCGCGAACGGCCTCGTGGGACGTGGCGTGCTGCTTGATGTCCCACGTCTGCGGGGCGCATCGTGGCTCGAGCCCGGAGAGCACGTTTTCGCCGAGGATCTCGAAGCCGCCTCGCGAGAACAGGGCGTTGCGGTGATCGCCGGGGACATCCTTTTGGTGCGAACGGGCCACTGCCGGCGCCTCGCCGAGCTCGGACCATGGAACACGCCCGAGGCCAAGGCTGGCCTTCACCCGACGGCGCTGCCGTTCATTGCCTCCCGCTCGGTGGCGGTGCTCGGGTCCGATGGAAACAACGACACCGCTCCGAGCAGCACCGAGGGCGTCGGTTTTCCGATCCACGTGCTCGCGATCAACGCAATGGGCGTCCACCTGCTGGACTATCTCCAGCTCGAGGACCTCGCCGCGGAGTGCGACCGCGCGGGTCGGTGGGAATTCCTGCTGGCGATCGCACCGCTGAGGATCGTCGGCGGCACCGGCTCGCCAGTCAACCCGATCGCGGTCTTCTGACGCCCCTGCTCGGCCAGAGGAGCCGTCACGCGGTTTGCTGAAAGCCGTGTCTCACGGCCGCGTGGCGACGCACGTTGCAACCTCAGACTCACACGACGATGGAAGGATGTGCGCGATGATTAGTGAGGGCGGGCCTCGCTCCCGATTTCTTGACCTGCATTTCTCTGAGCAGCCGCTGTTGCTCCCCAACCCGTGGGATCTCGGGTCGGCCAAGCTGCTCGCGGCGATGGGCTTCAAGGCGCTCGCAACGACCAGCGGTGGGTTCGCGGGATCCCTGGGGCGCCTCGACGGCAGCGTCACCCGCGAGGAGGCGGTCGCGCACGCCGCGTCTATCGCCGCGGCGACTGGACTGCCGGTGAATGGCGACTTCGAGAACTGCTTTGCCGACGAGCCCGATGAGGTCGCTGAAACGGTCCGGCTGGCGGCGGCCGCCGGGGTCGAGGGCTGCTCGGTGGAGGACTGGAGCGGCAGCGAGATCTACGACATCGGGCTCGCGACCGAACGGGTGAGGGCCGCGGCCGAGGCGGCACACGCCGGTTCGGCGCCGCTTGTCCTAACGGCCCGAGCGGAGAATCAGCTTCGCCGCGAACACGACCTTCACGACACGATCTCGCGATTGCAGCGCTACCAGGAAGCCGGAGCGGACGTCCTTTACGCGCCAGCGCTCAGCAGCATGGAGGAGGTTCGGGCGGTTCTGGATGCCGTGGACCGCCCGATCAACGTCCTCGTCGTGCCCGGACTGCCGCCGGTCCCCGAGCTCGCCGAGGCGGGAGTCAGCCGGGTGTCGATCGGGAGCGCGTTCGCATATGACGCCTACGGTGCGCTGATTCAGGCAGCCACCGAGTTTCGCGATGCCGGCACGTACGGTTTCCTCGATCGAGCCCTCAACGCCTATCGCGACCTAGCCCGCGAGGCGTTCGCCGCATAAGTCCTGCCTGGCATACCCCGGTCCCATGTATGTGGCGGCTGTGGCGGCCCCGTCG
>DATKFF010000422.1:0-6073 GCA_035511595.1 Solirubrobacteraceae bacterium
GATCGAGACCGCACCGAGCACCAGCGGATAAAGCGCCACTGCCGACTGCTGACGGAACAACAGGACGCCCAGCAGCATCACGGCGACGGCGGTGACGGCGTAGGTCTCGAATAGGTCAGCCGCCATCCCGGCGCAGTCGCCCACGTTGTCGCCGACGTTGTCGGCGATCACGGCCGGGTTGCGCGGATCGTCCTCCGGGATCCCGGCCTCGATCTTCCCGACCAGGTCGGCACCGACGTCGGCTGCCTTGGTGAAGATGCCGCCGCCGAGACGAGCGAACACCGAGATCAGCGAGCCGCCGAAGCCGAGCCCGATCAGCGCGTTGACCGCCTCGCGGGTGCTGTCCCCGACGATCCAGGTGAGGATCCCGTAGTAGCCCGCGACGCCCAACAGCGCCAGCCCGACGACGAGCATGCCCGTCACCGCGCCCCCGCGGAAGGCGACCTCGAGCGCGCGGGAGACGCCACTGCGCGCCGACTCGGCGACGCGCGCGTTTGCGCGAACCGAGACGTTCATCCCGATGTAGCCGGCCGACGCCGAGAGCACCCCTCCGATCAAGAACCCGATCGCGACCCGGATGTTCTGCAGCGGGATCAGGACGATGAACAGGATCACCCCGACGCCCGCGATCGTCGCGTACTGCCGGTTCAGATAGGCGCGCGCGCCCTCCTGAACTGCGAGAGAGATCTGTTGCATGCGCTCGTTGCCGGGCGACAGCGCTAGCAGCACACGCGAGGTCAGGACACCGTAGACAACGGCGGCCCCGGCGCATACAAGCGCGATGACGACGCCGTGATGCGTCAGAAAGCTGGTCAAGAAGGTCCTCCGGAGAAGCTCTTAGATCATCGGAGGGCGTACGCGAGCACGCCCCAGAAAAAGTGCAACCGGACCACCACCCGTACGATCGAGCGGGGGCCCGGGATCAGAACGGGGGCGAGTGTACCGTGCGAAGCAACGGAACGGAGGGCTACTGGCCCGGAACCCAGAGGCGGCCGGAGCGCTGGGCGGGACCGGGCTCCTCACCCTGCGGGGCGGAGCCGGGTTGCGCAGGCGTAGACCCGGGCTCCGAGCCCGATGGCGACCCGCCGCCGGGCGTGCCCGAGCCGGGATCGGGCGGTGCCGCGGACGTCCCGGGCGTCTCCGAGCCGCCGATCCGCACGAACGCGAGCTGCAGCTGGGAGAGCGCGTCGCGTACCGGCCCGACCTGCTCGGGGGATATCTGCTCGAGCACGGGCATCAGCGCGCGGATCGATTCGATCGCGAGCCGCACCTGATCGACGTCGCGCTCGTCCTCGGTGCCGGGCGCCAGCCCCGTACGACGCATCCCCAGGTTGGCGAGCGTGACCACCGTCTCCAACACCACGTGGTCGACGCGAAGCTGCTTGACCTGCGCCTCGTACGCGGCGCGGAGCTCGTCCTCGGTCGGCTCGCGCGGCTGTTCGGTGCTCATCGCTTCATCTCGTGTGCCTCAAGCGTCCCAGCATAGGTCTCTCGCGTCTCGGCGACCATGGCCGCGTACACCTCAGCGAGGCTAGCGCCGCCCTCCAGCAGCTGGCGCTGACGCTGGGCCCCATTGCGGGCCGGAAGTGCCACCTCTATCCCGAGCTCCGCGCGCGCCGGCGCGGTCCATCGGAGCAGGCGATCGATGGCCTGGGCGGCGGGGTACGGCTCTCCTCGCTCGAGGTCCAGCAGCTCCCCGTCCAGGCCGTAGCGCGTCGCCCGCCAGAGGTTCTCCTCGAGCAGCCGGCCGGGAATGTCGGCGCGCGGGATCCCGGCGTCGAGCTCATACGCCGCCTGGGCGACACAGCCCACGATCAAAGCCGCAAGGCCCTCCGATTCGGCCGCGGTCAACTGGGCGTCGCAGATCCGCAGCTCCACCGTCCCAAACGCGATGTGGGGTCGGACCGACCACCAGACCTGCGTGTACTCGACGATCGATCGAGTCCGCGTGAGGAACTCGACGTACTGCGCGAACGCGTCCCAGCTGCCGAACGGGTCGGGGATCCCGCATCGCGGAAAGCTCTTGGTGAAGATCTGGGTCCTGGCGCTGGCCAGACCGGAGTCCCGCCCGTCGAGAAACGGCGAGCTCGCCGAGATCGCGAGCAGCAGCGGCAGTACGGGCCGCAGGCGGTCGCAGACGCGCACCGCGCGGTCCGCTCCGTGGATCCCAACGTGGACGTGGAGCGAGAAGGTGTTGTTGCGCCAGGCGACGTACTTCAGCCCCTCCTCCACGCGCCGGTAGTGCTCGGTGTCGATGATCGGCTGCTCGCGATAGTCAGACCAGGGGTGCGTCCCGGAAGCTCCGAGCTGCACGCCGTGCTCGGCGGCCAGCGTGAACAGCCGCCGGCGACGGTCCCGCTGCGCGACGAGCGCCGCGCCCAGGTCCTCGCCGCGGCCGGACCGGATCTCGATCTCCGAAGCGATCAGCTCGCCTGAGATCGACTCCGCGAGCACCGAGTCAGCGCCGGCGGCCACGCGGAGCTCCTCGAAGCGGGGCACCAGCCCGAGGTCGTCGCCCAGCACGGCGAACTCCTCCTCGAGCCCGACGGTGAAGTCAACGGATGCGTCGAACGCCGCGCGGGCGCTGTCAAGACTCGGATCCACGGCTCGCCGGGGTCGATCAGGTCAGGTAGAAATACAGGGCGTAGAGCAGGTCAACGGCCGGACTCGAGGTGTGCACCGTCACCTCGGGGGGGACCTGCAATAGCGCGTCGGAGTAGTTGAAGATGATCTTCACGCCGGCGTCGGCCAGGTCGTCGGCGAGCCCCTGCGCGGCCGGCGAGGGCACCGCCAGCACCGCCACCACGATGTCGTCCTCGTCGACCACCTGCCGAAGCTCCGAGTTGTGCCGCACGCTGAACGACCCGATCCGCGTCCCGACCTTGCCGTCATCCGTGTCGAAGACCGCGACCACGCGGAAGCCGTGGTCGGCGAAGATGTCAGACGTCGCGATCGCGGTGCCGAGGTGGCCGGCGCCGAACAGGGCGATGTTGTGCTGGCCCGAGGTGTGCAGGATCTTGCGGATCTGCGCGACCAGCGAATCGACGTTGTAGCCGACGCCGCGCTTGCCGAACTTCCCGAACCCGGACAGGTCGCGGCGGATCTGGGTCGAGTTCACGTGCGTGTAATCGGCCAGCTCCTGCGAGGAGATCGTTTCCTTACCCATCTTCCGGGCCTGTGTGAGCACCTGCAGGTAGCGTGAAAGACGCGCCGCAACACCCAGCGCGAGTTTCTCCCCAGGCTTCTCGTCGGCGACGCTGTCGCCCACCAGATCGCGGCCCACCGTGTAGCTCATCGGGCTTGCACAATACCGAGCCGCTGGCGCAGCTCGGGCTCGTTTACGAACAGTTCGAAGGCCTCCTCGCCGTCGATCGTGACCACCGGGATCCGCTCGAGATAGGCCTTGTGAAGCAAGTCGTCGGCGTCGATGTCGCGCTCCTTAAGGACGAACGCCGAGGGCTCCTCGCCGCGCACTCGTTCCAGCACCACCCGGGCGTCATCGCACAGGCAGCAGCCATCGCGCGTGTACAGAACGACCTCGCGCATCATGCCGCCAGCAGGCGCTCGCCCGTGGCGTAGACGTCCAGCGACAGGTACCCCGGATAGGCCAACGGCTCGACGTACCGCGCTGCGCTGGCGATCATCGCGGCGTTATCTGTACACAGCTCACGCGGGGGCACGTCGAGCTCGACGTCGAGCGACGCGAGGCGGTCGCGGAGCGGGCCGTTCGCGGCCACGCCGCCACCGACCGCCAGGCGCTCGAGCCCCGTCTGCGCAAGCGCCCGCTCGACGCGAAGCGCCAGCGACTCGACGATCGCACGCTGGTAGGAGGCTGCCAGGTCGGCGCGGCGGCGCTCGGCCTCCGCCTCGCCGAGCTCGCGGACGCGGTACAGCAGCGCCGTCTTCAGCCCCGCGAACGAGAAGTCGAGCCCCTGCAGCCGGCGGGCGGTCGGGAACTCGAACGCCCTGGGATCGCCATCGGCGGCGAGCCGCTCGAGCGCGGCGCCGCCCGGATACCCGAGGCCGAGCAGCCTGGCTCCCTTGTCGAACGCTTCCCCCGCCGCGTCGTCGACGGTCTGCCCGATCACCTCGAACCCAGGACCGCGGTCACGGACGTGGGCCAGCAGGGTATGGCCGCCGCTGGCGATCAGGCTGAGGAACGGGGGCTCGAGCACCTCCGGCGCCAGGAAACCCGCGGCGATGTGGCCATGGAGGTGATCGACCGCCGCCAGCGGTGTCTGGCGGACGGCCGCCAGCGACTTCGCCGTCGCGACCCCGACCAGCAGCGCCGCCACGAGCCCCGGTCCCTGGGTCACCCCGATCAGCTCAATCTCATCGAGCGTGGTCTGCGCCTGGCCGAGCGCGTCGTCCACCACCGCCCCGATCAGGTCGAGGTGGTGGCGCGAGGCGATCTCCGGCACGACCCCGCCGTAGCGATCATGGACGCCCTGCGAGGAGATGACATTGGAGCGGATCTCACCGTCGGCCGTGATCACGGCCGCACACGTGTCGTCGCAGCTGGTCTCAAGCCCCAGGATCACAACGGCGCATCCGAGGTCGCCTCGGGCGCCTGCGCCTCCATCCCGGCGTTCTCGACGGCCTGTGGAGGTGTGCGCCACATGATCAGTGCGTCCTCGCCGGTGTCCTGGTAATAGCGCGGCCGGGTGCCCGCCGAGTAGAAGCCAAACCGTTCGTACAGGGCGATCGCAGTCGGATTCGATGGCCTGACCTCGAGCGTGTAGGAGGCGTCATCGCCGGCGACGTCGATCAGCCCCCGCAGCAGCAGCGTCGCGATCCCGTGCCGGCGCCGCGGGGGGTCGACCGCGATGTTCATCAGGTGCCAGACGTCTGCGTACCGGGAGCAGATCAGGTAGCCGAGCAACTGCCCTGTGCGTGTGCCGTTCGGCTCGGCCGCCGCCAGGCAGATGCTCGACGGCTTCGACAGCTCGAGCACGAACATCGCCAACGACCACGGGGTCGGGAACGCACGACGCTCGATCGCAATCACCTGCGGGAGGTCGGCATAACCGAGGGGACGAATCGTGACCTGCTCTGTGCTCATTTGCTGCCTGCGGCTCGGCGGGCTATTTCGGCGTCGGGGAGGCGGAGGTACTGGGGATCGACGGCATCGGGGTCGGCCGGCGCCAGATGACTGGCGATCAGGCAGTGGTTCACGGCCGTAACCAGATGGAGCGATGAACCGCCGTCCGGCACGAACGCCCCTGAACGCTCTAGAAGCGCCTTGAATTCTACCGCCCCCTCTCCGAGTGCCAGCGAGCTCGGTCCGAGCGCGCGAAGCCGCACGCCGAGCGCTTCCGGCGCGAACGCAGCGGGTGCAATCAGGGCGCTTGCGGCAAGCCCCCCGACATCGGTCTGGAGGTCGGTCCGGCGCCACGCGGCCGCGAACGCCTCCCCCCGGCGTGCATCCAGCACTGCCACCACCGAGTCGACCGACGCAAGCTCACGAAATGCCAACGCATTCAGCGCCAGCGACTGCAGCGTCGAGACGCCGACCAGCGGAATCGACGCGGCGCGGGCCAGGGCGCGGGCGCTCGCGACGCCGATCCGAAGCCCCGTGAACGTGCCCGGCCCGACGCCGACCGCAATCCGGTCGAGGTCCGAAAAGCCGATTCCGGCGCGCTCGAGCAACGCGGCGGCCAGCGGCAGCAGCGCGGCGGCGTGTCTGGGACGCTGACCCGGCTCCGGGTCGTCCCGCGCCTGTAGTACCCGACCGTCGGCTCGCAGCGCGACCGCCGTCGCGCGCGTGGCCGTGTCGAGAGCGAGGATCCTCACCGCGGCGGCTGCTTCAGCGCCGGTCGATCTTGACGAGGCGGCGATCCCCACCGGCGTGCTCGATCATGACCCGCGCTGCCACCCGCCCCAGGGCCACGACCCCCTGCTCGTCGTGAGAAGCCCATTCCACGAAGGCGATCGTGTCCGGGCGCACGTAGTCGGCGAGCAGGTCCGGGTCCTCGTCCCGGAGGCTGGCGACCCTGTACAGGTCCACGTGCGCAACGGGAATCGACCCTGGGTACAGCTGCCCGATCGTGAAGGTCGGGCTGGTGACGGGACC
>DATKFF010000423.1:0-10852 GCA_035511595.1 Solirubrobacteraceae bacterium
TCGGGCGCGCGGATCTTCCAGATCCTCGACCGCGCGCCGCGGATCACGGCGCCAGAAGGGGCACCCGCGCTACCCGAGGGCAACGGTCAGGTCTCGTTCAACGGCGTCGGTCTGACCTTCGACGGCTCGCACCGGCCAGCCCTTCATGACGTCAACCTCGACGTCGACGCCGGCGAGACGATCGCGCTGGTGGGGGCGATGGGCTCCGGGAAGACCGCGCTCGTGTCGCTGCTGCCGCGCCTGTACGACGTCAGCGCCGGGAGCGTCAGGATCGATGGAGCCGACGTGCGCGAGGTCGATCCCACCAGCCTTCGGGCGGCGATCGCGGTCGTCACCGACGATCCATTCCTGTTCTCGGCGACCGTCCACGACAACATCGCCTATGCCAGGCCCGACGCCAGCCGGGAAGACGTTGAGCGCGCCGCCCAGGCCGCCCAGGCCGACGGCTTCATCCGAGCGCTGCCGAAGGGCTACGACACGCTGATCGGCGAGCGCGGATTCACGCTGTCAGGCGGCCAGCGGCAGCGGATCGCCATCGCCAGAGCCGTCCTCGCCGACCCGCGCATCCTGATCCTCGACGATGCGACCTCGTCGGTCGACGCGTCGACCGAGCAGGAGATCAAGCTCGCGCTGCGTGAGGTGATGGCCGGGCGGACCACGTTCGTGGTCGCCCATCGGCTCTCGACGATCGCGCTTGCCGATGAGATCGCGGTGCTCGACGACGGAACGATCGCCGAGCGTGGCACGCACGACGAGCTGCTCGAGTTCTCGCCGCTGTATCGCGAGATCGTCGAGAAGGGGATGCCGGATCAGGTTTTCCTCACCCGCAAGCCCGTGGAGCGCGAGGTGGCGGGACTGTGACTCGTCTGACCGATATCCGCCGGCGCCTGCGCGTGACTTCCGGTCGCAGGCGCAAGCTGCGCCGGCTCGCCGTCCTGCTGTCTCCCTACCGCTGGCGGGTGCTCGCGATGTTCGTCTCGCTGGTCGCGGCCACCGCGGCGGCGCTGGCCCCCGCCCCACTCGCGAAGCTGGCGATCGACAACGGGATTCAGCGCCACGACGTCGGCGCGCTCGACCTGATCGTCGTTGCGTTCCTGGCCTCGGCGGTCATCTACGCGGTCGCTTCGTACGCGCAGACCTACCTCGTCGGCTGGGTGGGGCAGCGCGCGCTCCAGGATCTCCGTCTTCAGCTGTTCTCTCATCTCCAGCGCCTGTCACTGGGGTTCTACTCACGCAACCGCGCCGGCGTGATCATCTCCCGGCTCACCAACGACGTCGAGGCGCTCGACCAGCTGGTCGAGGATGGGCTCGCGACGCTGATCCAGTCGGGACTGATGCTGATCGGCGTGGTTGTGATTCTGATCGTCCTGGCCCCGCACCTGGCGCTGCTGACGTTCCTGGCGCTGCCGATCCTGGCGCTCGGCGGGTTTGCTTTCCGGATCGCGTCCGCCGACGCCTACCGTCTGACACGCGAGCGGATCGCGGCGATCACGGGCTACCTCCAGGAGACGCTGTCGGGCATCCGCGTGGTGCGGGCGTTCGGGCAGGAATCGCGTCACATCGCTCGGTTCGAGGAGCTCAACGACGAGAACCGGGAAGCGAACATGACGACCGTCAAGCTCAACGCCGCGTACTTCCCCGCGGTCGAATTCCTGTCGGCGCTCGTCACCGTCGAGATCCTGCTGGTCGGCGGGTATGAGGCGATCAATGGTCATACCTCGACCGGCGTCGTGTTCGCCTTCATCGCCGCGCTGAACAACTTCTTCGACCCGATCCAGCAGCTCTCGCAGCTGTACACGACCTACCAGTCGGGAATGGCGGCGCTCGACAAGATCTACGGGCTGCTCGACCAGCAGCCCGACCTGGTGGACGCGCCGGACGCGACCGAGCTGCCGTCGATCCGGGGCGAGCTGCGCTTCGACCACGTGTCGTTCCGCTACAGCTCGGCCGGAACGCAGCGGGAGGACGGCGAGGCGCCGCCGACGGAGGTCGACGACGCCGGCTGGGCGCTGCGTGACATCGACCTCGACGTTCCGGCGGGCCAGACGGTGGCTCTAGTCGGCGAGACCGGCGCCGGAAAATCGACCTTCGCCAAGCTTGTGGCGCGGTTCTACGATCCCACCGACGGTCGCGTGCTGGTCGACGGGCACGACCTGCGAACGGTGACGACCCACTCGCTTCGCTCGCAGATGGGAATCGTCCCGCAGGAGGGGTTCCTGTTCAGCGGGAGCGTCCGTGAGAACATCGCCTTCGGTCGCCCGTCCGCGTCCGACGAGGAGATCGCGGCGGCGGCTCGCGCGGTCGGCGCCGACAGCTTCATCGGCGAGCTCGAGCACGGCTACGACACCCAGGTCGGAGAGCGCGGTGTGCAGCTGTCGGCAGGTCAGCGGCAGCTGATCGCGTTCGCGCGCGCGTTGATCGCCGATCCGCGGATCCTGGTGCTCGACGAGGCGACCTCGAACGTCGATGTGCACACCGAGAACGTGATCGAGCAGGGCCTGCGACGCCTGCTCGCCGGCCGGACCGCGATCGTGATCGCCCACCGGCTCTCGACGATCCAGCGCGCCAGCCGGATCGTCGTGCTGGAGCACGGGACGATCGTCGAGCAGGGCACCCACGAGGAACTGCTCGACGCCGAGGGTCGCTACTGGCGCCTCTACCGAGATTGGGCAGACCAGGCCGCCGCCTGATCGGCGACGATCTGCTGCGTGAGCGCGATCACCGTCCGTGCGCTGTCCACCACGCCGGTCAAGGGCACCAGGCTTCAGACCGTCGACCGCGTCCTCCTCGATTCCGCGGGCGCGCGCGGTGATCGTCGCTTCTACCTGATCGACGGCCGCGACCGGATGGTCAACGCCAAACAGCTCGGCGAGCTGACGGCTCTGGTGGCGAAATATTCCGAGGACGAGGCCCGGCTGCAGATTGCGTTCCCCGACGACCGGGTGGTCGAGGGACCGATTCGTCTCGGCGAGACCGTCAGCACCAGCTTCTACTCCGACCGGACGGTCGCGACGCTCGTTGACGGCCCCTGGTCGGGCGCGCTCAGCGACTACGTTGGGCAGCCGCTGCGGCTCGTGCAGGCGGCCGACGGGCGGGCCGTGGACCGCGGCGCCGACGGGGGCGTGACCCTGATCTCAAGCGCCTCGCTCCAGAGGCTCGCCGAGGTCGCAGATCGTGACTTCATCGATCCGCGCAGGTTCCGGATGCTGATCGAGGTCCAGGGCCTCGACGCGCACGCGGAGGACGGGTGGGTCGGTCGCTCGGCGCGCGTGGGCGAGGCCAGGATCCGCTTCCACGGCCACGTCGGCCGCTGTCTGATCACCAGCCGAGACCCCGATACCGGCCAGATCGACATTCCGACGCTCGACATCCTCGGGTGCTACCGGCGCGATCTCGCGACGACGGAGCCGCTGCCCTTCGGGATTTACGGAGCGGTCATAGAACCCGGGGCGGTGCGGGTCGGAGATCCGGTGCTCATCGATGGATAATCCTTCGATGTCCGACGAACGCGTCCGGGTGGAGGTGCGCGAGCACGTGGCGACCGTCACGCTCGCCCGGCCCGACAAGCACAACGCCCTTGACCTGGCGATGTTCGAGGGGATCATCGCCGCCAGCGAGCAGGTCGCGGGCGAGCCCGGAGTCCGGGCCGTCGTGCTCCACGGAGAGGGGCCGAGCTTCTGCTCGGGGCTCGACCTGGCCAGCCTGATGTCCTCCGGCAACGGGCTCGATGGCTCGCTCGCCGAGCTCCAGGGCCCGGTGCCGAACCGCTTTCAGCGGGTCGCCTACGACTGGGTGACGCTGCCGGTGCCGGTGATCGCCGCGGTCCACGGCAACTGCCTCGGCGGCGGCCTCCAGATCGCACTCGGCGCGGACATCCGGGTCGCGACACCCGACGCACGCCTGTCGGTGATGGAGTCGAAATGGGGGCTGATCCCAGACATGTCGCTGACCCAGACGCTCCCGCGGCTCGTTCGAGCCGACGTCGCCAAGGAGCTCGTCTACACCGCCCGAGTGTTCAGCGGCGAGGAGGCGCATCAGCTCGGCGTCGTGACGCGGCTGGCGGAAGACCCGCTGGCGGTCGCGCACTCACTGGCCGAGGAGATCGCCGGGCGCTCGCCGGATGCGATCCGCGGCGCCAAGCGTTTGCTCGACCGGTCTTGGGCGCAACCCGCGGAGGTCGGGCTCGCGCTCGAGGCTGAGATCCAGCGAGCGCTGATCGGCTCGGCAAATCAGATGGCAGCGGTAATCGCCGGAATGGCGAAGCAGGCGCCGCAGTTCTCCGACCCCGCCGTCGAGCCGCTCGGTCCCCCCTGAACGCCCGCCGCGGAAGCTTTCGGCGCCCCCGTGCGTCATCAATCCCTGTGAGCTCAGCGATTATGCTGGCCGAGCAACGCATGGCCTCCGACCGTCAGCTCGACCCCGAGGCGCTGGGGGATCACATCGACCGTCTGTACCGAGCGGCGCGAAGCCTCACCGGCTCGCGAGAGGAGGCCGAGGACCTCGTTCAGGAGACGTTCGCCCGGGTACTGCAGAAGCCCCGGATCCTGCGCTCAGACGACGACCTCGGCTACCTGCTGCGCGTGCTCCGCAACACGTTCATCTCGAGCCGCCGTGCGGCCTCGCGCCGCCCGCAGGCGACCGCTCCGCCGGAGGCGCTCGACTTCATCGAGGATCCGGGCGCCGTCAGGCCGGAGAGTCGGCTCGAGGTCGCCGAGCTCTACGAGGCGATCTCGGAGCTGCCCCCCGACTTCCGCGACGCAGTCGTGGCGATCGACGTGGTCGGGCTTTCGTACCGAGAAGCGGCGCGCGCGCTTAAGGTGAGGGAGGCGACGATCACGACCCGTCTTCACCGTGGGCGTCAGCGGATCGCGCACTCGATGTCCGATCAGCCCGCGGACCGGACTCAGCGCGATTAGCCGGATCAGCCGCGGAGCCCCGGCATCTTCCAGGCGGCGAGTTGCGACAGCGTCTGTGCCGAGACGCCCGAACCTGAGAGAACGCAGGTGTGACCGGAGCGGCGCCAGGTGACGACGACGCGTCCGCCCTGGCGGAAGCTCTGGAGCTCGGTGCCGTTGATCCAGCGCGTCTGCACCCCCGGCCGCTTGAGCGCAGGGGCAGACAGGATCGTGTAGGCGATCCGGGTGCCCGCGCGGTTGTAGTAGACGGTCACGGCCTGCTGCCCGTTCAGCCGGTCGACGCGCTGACCCTGAGCAGTCCATCCGCGCCGGCCCCAGTTGGGGAAGTAGACATCCTCGACGTCCTGGCTGAGGCTGGTTGCGGGACGCACGCGTGAGAGCGCGGGCGCGCCCATCACGGGGCCGCGCAGGGCAAGGCCGGCAGCTTGGCTCACGGAGGGAGAGCCGAGTGTGCCGCCGGGGAGCAGCAGGATGACCGCCAGCGCCACGACCGCTGCGGCGGCCGTCAACGCGCCGCCGTAAAACACCCGCGCACGCGGACGGGGCGTGTGGCGCCGCTGGGCTTCGATCCGTGTCCGCAGGCGCAGGGGCGCAAGATCCGATCTCGTTGCGCGCAAAGCTGAAACGGCCCGGCGCTCACGCTCGTAGCGAGCGCTCAGCTCGGGCGAGCTTGCGATCAGCTCACGGACTGCCGGCGCGCGCTTGGGATCGAGCGTTCCGTCGGCCAGTGCCGATAGATCGGACAGCGTCTTGCGACTGGGTTCGCTTGTTTTCTCTAGTTCCACCATCTCGTAATCACAGATTGTCGACCTTCATGCTGAAGAACGCGGGCCGACCACGAAGCGCCACTGCGCGAGCGTTGCCCGAGGGACTCGCACCCTCGCGCGCCGGCCTACAGCTCTTGAAAATTCTCGGTTCACCGGTTCCCTCCGGCAGACATGGTTGTTCTCTTTGACAGACGCCTGGGGGCGTCATTTCTTCCCGTGGACGGGCGCGTGCGGCCCCGACGCGGACCGGGAACGAAACCGGCCAAGCCGGCGTCCCATAGCTACCGGAAGTTTCGACCAGAATACGAAGGAGCGAACATGACCAGAAGCATGCCTAGATCGGTCCGCCGCCTAGCGGCAGGCCTCTTGGCCCTCGCCGCATTCGGGGTCGCCGCCTGCGGGTCGGCCGCGTCAAGCTCGTCGACGCCGGCCGCGGCCCCGACGACCAGCTCAGCCCCGGCCGCGCCCGCGACGACCCCGGCAGCACCGGCGACGACCCCGGCCGCACCGCCGGCCACCACCACCAAGGCCGCCGCCCCGCCCACGACGACCAAGGCGGCCGCGCCGCCCACGAACAATCCGATCCCGCAAGGTGCGGGAGCGGGCGACCAGGATTCGGACAACAACGGCGGGCCCAGCGACGGAGACGGAAATATCTAGGATCCGCCGGACGCACGGGCTGCGCGGCGCGATCGCAATCGTCGCACTCTCCCTGCTCGGGGCCGCCGCCTGTGGCGGCTCCAAGCAGGGCCCGTTCGCCTGGCTGAAACCACAGCCTGTCCCCAGCGGCTGGGGCGTCGCGAGCATCCCGACGGGCGCGCAGCTGGCGTACCCGCCCGGGTGGCGGACGATCCACGGGGACCCCGGCACCGCGACCGCGGCGCTGATCGCGCCGGGCGGCCGCTACGTCGGGTACCTCAACGTGACGCCCAAACAGGGCAATGAGCAGATCGCCGGCTGGGCGTCCTTCCGCCTGTCCCACAACGCCGATGAGGGCGACCGCAACATCACTCGCCTAGCGTCAGGCACCGGCCTTCGATTCCTCACTGGAACCGGCAGCTGCGTCAAGGACGCGTACACGACCTCGATCGGCGTGCGCTACATCGAGACAGCCTGCATCGTCAAGGGCTCGACGAGCACGTCGGTGGTGGTCGGCGCCACCACTCCCGGGACCTCGGCTCGAATCACCCCCCTGCTCGAGCGGGCGATCTCAGGTTTCAGGACCTAGGCCGCGAGTGAGCTAGGCGGCGCTGCGCCAGACCCGATTTCGGACTCCCCATGTGTCGGTCTGGCTATGACAGTTAGGACACAGTAGACACAGGTTCTCGAGACGATTGTCGAGCCCGTCAGCGTTCACATGGTGAAGCTCGAGTGGGATCGCCTTCTCTTTCCACTCATTGATCCCACACGATTCACAGCGAGCTGTTTTCAGGCCGGCCGCGAGGAGCCGCTGCTTGACGTGATGGCGGTTCCGGCGCCTTCCTGTCACGAGATTTTGCCCGGACTGAATGACCACTGCGGAGCTATACTCGCCGCCCTGCCGTCCTGTGTACGGCCGATGCACTGCCTAACGGAGCATCGATTTACTGCGGGGTCGTCTAATGGCAAGACGCCAGCCTCTGGAGCTGGTTATCAAGGTTCGAGTCCTTGCCCCGCAGCCTCGAACAGCCCTCCCCGTGGGGGCTTGACACGCCGCCCCGAGCGGCGCGGGGCCACCCGCCGCCTAGAACTCCCCCAGATCCGTCGACAGATCAGCGAGCGCGTCTAGCTTGCCGCTCACGTCCTCGTGGGACTTGATCAGTCGTCGCGCTGCATCGAGGTCTTCGGAGCGGCCGATCGAGAGTGCCGCTGCGACGCGTCCGTCGGCGATGTACCAGAGGCTGAACTCGCCGTCGTCGATCGACCCGCGGACGACCTCCTGATCCCACTCCGAAGCCGGCCCGACGTACTCGAGCGAAACCCAGTCGGAAAGGTCCGAGAAGAAGTACGGCACGACGTCGTGGGGCTGGTTGGCACCGAGCATGTTGAGCGCCGCGGTCTTGCCATGGTTCAGCGCCACGTCCCAGTGCTCGATCCGCATCCGCCGCTGGTGGATGACGCTCTCGTACTCGGCAATGTCACCGGCCGCGAACACTCCTTCGACCGGGGTCTCGAGCATCGCGTCGACCATCACTCCGGCGGTGTCGCCGATCTCGAGCCCGGCATTCCGGGCAAGCATCACGTCCGGCATCACCCCGGCGCCGATCACGACCGCGTCAGCTTCGAGCTCGACGCCGTCCTCGGTGATCACTCTCGTGACCTTGCCGTCGGACCCCTCGAATCGGTCGAGCGAATCCTCCCCATAGACCTTGATCCCGTGATCCTGGAGCCGTGACTGAACGAAGCGCCCAGCCCGCTCCCCGAACCCACGACTGAGCACGACGGGCTCGAGCATCACCATCGTGCACGAACTGCCGAGCTCGGTCAGCGAGGCCGCGACCTCGCTGGCGATGTAGGAGCCGCCGATCAGGACCACGCGCTTGCCGGCGGCGTTCTCCCGGATCGCGTCGCTGTTGCCGAGCGTGCGCAGGTAGTAGATGCCCTCGAGCTCACCCCCGGGAACATTCAGCCGGCGGACGTTCGCACCGGTGGCGATCAGCGCCTTGTCGAACGTCACCTCGTCGCCCTGGGACAACTTCGCCCGCCGCCGCTCGAGGTCGAGGGCAGTGACCGACACCTTGGTCATCGCCTCGATGCGCTGCTCCTCGTACCAATCGCCAGGCCTGAACAGCACCTCGTCCCTCGGCTCCTGACCGCGCAGATAGCCCTTGGAGCAGTCGGGCCGGTTGTACGGCTGGTCGGGCTCGCGCCCCACCAGCAGGATGGATCCCTCCGCTCCCTCCTCACGCAGCCAGCGCGCGCAGTTGCCGGACGCCAGGCCGCCGCCGATCAGCAGATAGTCGACCTGGCGCTCAGCCATCCGACAATGGGCCGGCCCCGTTCGGCGCGAACTGCGGCGTGATCTGCGACTCGAGCCCCGGGTCGAGGATCAGCAACACCTGGTCGCCGGGCTCGATCACCGAGTCCGCCTTCGGAACGAAGCCGACGCCGTCGCGGAGCACCGAGATGATCAGCGAGCCGTCGGGCAGCGAGACCTCTCCCACACGTTTGCCCGCGGCCTCTGAGCCCTCCCCCACCTCGACCTCGATGATCTCGAGGTGCTCCTCCTCGAGCGCGAGCAGCTGCACCAGCCCGTACTCGGGGACCTCGTGCTCGATCAGGCGGAGGATCAGGTCCGTCGCCGAGACCGCCGGCTGAATCCCCAGGAGCTTGAAGTGCTGGAGGTTGCGGGGATTGTTGACCCGCGCGACGATCCGCTGAACCCCGTACTTCTCCTTCGCCACTTGGCAGATGAGGATGTTGTCCTCGTCGTCGCCGGTCACGGCGATCACCAGGTCGGCGCGCCCGATCCCGGCTCGCTCGAGCACCCACAGCTCGGTCGCGTCCCCGTACTGGACCGCGTGCTCGAGCTCCTCCTCGACGACGCGGTAGCGGGCATGGTCGGACTCGATCAGGGTCACCTCGCGGTCGCGGCCGATCAGCTCACGCGCCAGGTTCCAGCCGACCTTCCCCGCCCCGGCGATGATCACGTACAAGGCTTCGAGCTCCCGGTGCTCGCGTTCACGCGGTGAGGACCGCTTCCGAGGCCTGGTCGATCGCAACCTGCGTCGGATTCACCGTCAGCAGCCCCTGCTCGCCATACCACTGCGCGCGGGCCGGATCGGCGACCCGCACGACCACGCGGGGCACGTTGAAGCGCCGCTGCGCGATCTGTGCGATCACGAGGTTCGTGTTGTCGCCGCGGGTCGCTGCCAGGAACACGTCAGCGTTCTCAATACCCGCCTCGATCAGAGCGTCAACCTCGAGCGCGGTGCCGACGGTGAACCGTCCGCCCGCGTCCTCCCAGGTGGTCGTCTGGTCCTTGTCGAGCCGCTCGTGCGAAAGCGGGTCGCTGTCGAGCACCGACACCTCGTGCCCCGCGTCGAGCGCTCGCTTGGCCACCGCCGACCCGACCCGTCCCGAACCAACGATCAGGATGAACATTCGGGCTGGACTCTAGCTAGCGGGGAATGGTCGCGGAGGCGCCCACCGGCCGACCGCCGGACGGGTCCCACAATCGGGGCAGGCATCTCCGCGAACGCTCAGGTGATGATCGGAATGATCAGCAGCGCGACGATGTTCGCGACCTTGATCATCGGGTTGATCGCGGGTCCCGCCGTGTCCTTGTACGGGTCCCCGACGGTGTCCCCGGTGACCGCGGCGGCGTGGGCCTCGGAGCCCTTGCCGCCGAACGCGCCGTCCTCGATCAGCTTCTTCGCGTTGTCCCAGGCACCCCCGCCCGACGTCATCGAGATCGCCACGAACAGGCCGACGACGATCACGCCGATCAGCAGGCCACCGAGCGCCTGGACGCTGATCAGCCCGACGATCAACGGGATCAGGATCGGGATCAGCGCCGGCAGGATCATCTCCCGCTGTGCCGCCCGCGTCACCAGCGCCACCGCGGTCCCATATTCAGGCTGCTCGGTGCCCTCCATGATCCCGGGCTTCTCACGGAATTGGCGGCGGACCTCCTCGACGACCGCGCCGCCCGCGCGACCGACCGCCTCCATCGCGAGCGCGGCGAACAGGTACACCATCAACCCGCCGAGCAGCAAGCCGATCAGCACCGGCGGGCTGCCGATCGCGAAGCTGAATCTGGCGCCGACCTCACGCTGGAACGCGTTGAACAGCACGAGCGCGGCCAGCGCCGCGGAGCCGATCGCGTATCCCTTGGTGACGGCCTTGGTCGTGTTGCCGACCGCGTCGAGCGGGTCCGTGACGTTGCGGACCTCCTCGGGCAGATCCGCCATCTCGGCGATTCCGCCGGCGTTGTCGGTCACCGGACCGTACGCATCGAGCGCCACGATCATGCCGGCGAGCGCCAGCATGGTGGTCGCTGCGATCGCGATACCGACCAGACCCGCGAGCAGGAACGACACGAGGATGCCGGCGCAGATCACGATCACCGGCAGCGCCGTCGACTCCATCGAGACGGCGAGGCCCTGGATCACATTTGTGCCGTGGCCGGTGGTCGAGCTCCGCGCAATGCTGCGTACCGGCCGATAATCGGTCCCGGTGTAGTATTCG
>DATKFF010000424.1:0-3205 GCA_035511595.1 Solirubrobacteraceae bacterium
TGCTGGGTGATCTGGACCGGCGACGTCCGTTGCGGATCGCGGTGCGACACCTACCCCTCGCTGTCGTTCACACGCTCGCTCTGCCCGCGGCTGAAAGCCTTGAGGCGGCTGGCGCCCAGGGAGCGTTCTTCGAGCTGTTGGACCGTCTCGCGCGCGTCGCACCCGCCGACGAAGAAACCCTGCTCAAGAGCGCAAGCGGATCTGTTCCCGATCCCGAGCGCCTCCTCGCCGAGGTGAGCGATGGGGTCCACCGAGCTCGCGTGATCGAGCACATCGGTTACGCGACTGAGAGCGGCGTGTCCGCGATACCGGAGGTCTATATCGAGCGCGGGCATTACGCGGGCGTGGTGAAAAACGACGCGCTGAGTTACGCGCTCGACGAATACGCTTCGCGCTGAGCCGATCAGGCCCTGATCGATCAGCGCCGGCGAGTCACTCGGGCATTCCGCCTGACAAATCAGTGCTCCCGGCTCCGCTCTCGCGCGACCAGGGCTAGGATCGGGCGCGCCGTGGTGCAGATGGGCCGTTTGGGAGCTTTGCTGGGTGGCCTGGTCGGCGTGGTCGGAGCGCTCACGATCGGGCACGGCGTGATGCCGGCCGCGGCCGCGACCGCGCCGCACGCCACGACCGCGGCGGTCAGGACCACGTCCGCCGCGGTGGGGCCCGACTTCGGCAATCCGAATGGGCATTTCTATGTGCCGCCTGCGGGCCGCGCGGTCGATACCAGGTATCCCGACCACGTGATCGGGAACGGCAGCCCGGCCAGTTGCACGTCGGCTGCCGTGGTTCGCGATGTTGCCGCGGGCGGCATCATCACCTTCAACTGCGGGTCCGAGCCCGTCACCATCGTGATGGCCTCGACCGCCAGCGTGAACAAGACCCGGCGCTTAGTCGTGCTGGACGGCGGCGGCCTGATCACCCTGAGCGGAGGTGGCAAGCGCCGAATCCTGTCCTCGGACACGTGCGCAGGCACCTGGTCAACCGATGACTGCGTCAACCAGCCCTATCCGCGAGTCGTCGTGCAGAACATCACCTTCGAGGATGGCTACGACGACGCGCATCAGGCGACCTGCACGGCCAACATCCCGAGGTGCTGGTACGGCGGGGTCAGCGGCGGCGGGGCCGTCTACGTCGAGGGCGGGCAGTTCAAGGCGGTCAACTCGCGGTTCGTCGATAACCGGTGTTACAGCTACGGCCCTGATCTCGGCGGGGGAGCGATCCGCGCCCTGGCCCAGTACGAGAACCGACCCGTATACATCACCGACGACACGTTCCGTGGCGGCCGCTGCTCCAACGGCGGGGCACTGAGCAGCATCAGCGTCCAGTGGGAGATCCTCAACAGCGACTTCGCGAACAACAAGGCCACTGGCTGGGGGGCGAACCCGGCCTCGAGCGGCACGCCGGGCGGCGGCAGCGGCGGCGCCATCTACCTCGACGGACGGGACGACAACGTGCTGATCGCCGGCACCACGATGGAAAACAACAGCGCCAGAGAGGGCGGCGGCGCCGTCTTTGACGTCGTGGACACTGGCTGGGGCGCGCTGACTTTCAACCGGTCGCATCTGGACAACGACGTCAGCGGAGCGTTCCAGACCTTCCCCGGTATCTACTACGAGATCGACGGGAAGGACAGAGCCCCGCGGATGATCAAATCCACCGACAGGTGACCAGTCGCCGCTCCCGTGCTCAGCCCGGTCCGTTCTGCAGGGACCGGCGGCGGAGGATCGCTTCAGCGCCTTGCCGCTGACCCACCAACAGGCGGGGCTCATCCGAATCGGGTGATGCCGCCTACGGCTTGCGAGAGACGCTTGCTGGTCCGCTCACAAGCCGCTGGAGGTGAAGATGTCCACTCCGACCACAGCCGCGCCGGACACCGTCCGCTTTGCGATCGACATCCCCGAGGAGGCCGTCGTCGACCTACGCCGCCGCATCGCCGCGGTGCGGTGGCCATCCAGAGAGCTCGTCGCAGATCGGTCCCAGGGAGTGCAGCTGGCGACGATCCAGGAGCTCGCGCGCTATTGGGCGACCGACTACGACTGGCGCAAGTGCGAGGCGAGGCTCAACGCGCTCCCGCAGTTCAAGACCAAGATCGACGGGGAGGACGTCCACTTCGTCCACGTGAGGTCGCCGCATGAGGACGCGTTGCCGCTGATCATGACCCACGGCTGGCCGGGGTCTGTGATCGAGCTGCTCGAGACCGTCGGCCCGTTGACGGATCCGACCGCCCACGGCGGCAACGCCGACGACGCGTTTCATCTCGTGCTGCCGTCGCTGCCGGGATACGGCTTCTCGGGAGTGCCAAGCGAGCTCGGCTGGTACGCGGGCCGCTTCGCGCAGGCGTGGGGGAAGCTGATGCCCCGCCTGGGCTATCGCCGCTACGTCGCGCAGGGCGGCGACGTGGGGGCCGCCGTCACCGACGCGATGGGCCGCCAGGCGCCCGAGGGCCTGATCGGCATCCACACGAACTTGTTCGTGCCGGGGCTGGCGGGCGGGTCCTTCCCGCAGGACACCGAGGAGGAACGCGCGGCTGCCAAGCAGGGGGCCACGTTCAGGGCGACCGGCTTCGGCTACTTCCTGGAGCAGGCCACCCGGCCGCAGACGATCGGCTACGCGTTGCTGGATTCACCGGTTGCGTTGGCCGCCTGGATGCTCGACCACGACACCGACAGCTACTACAAGATCTCGAGCGCCTTCGTCGAGGGCAAGCCCTCGGGCGGTCTGACCAGAGACCACATCCTCGACAATGTCACCCTGTACTGGCTGACGGGCACTGGGGCCTCGGCGGCGCGGTCGTACTGGGAGAACGGACAGGCCACGGCTCGCGCGGCAGGCGAGGCTCCGCCGCCGGTCTCGGTCCCCGTCGGATTCACCCAGTTCCCCGGCGAGATCGTCCGGACCCCACGCAGCTGGGTCGAGCAGGCCTACCCGACCCTCACCTACTTCAACAAGGTCGACAAGGGCGGCCACTTTGCCGCCTGGGAAGAGCCCGAGCTGTTCACCGAAGAGATCCGCGCGGCGTTCCGGTCGCTCCGCTAGGGGTACCGACGCTGAGGACGCACCGCACACAGCATCCGGCCCGGATTCTGACCGGGGGCACGACACAGGACCAACATCCGAGACAGCCAAGTGACCGACGGGGCCGCCACAGCCGCCACGTACATGGGACCGGGGTATGCCAGGCAGGACCTATGCGGCGAACGCCTCG
>DATKFF010000425.1:0-6345 GCA_035511595.1 Solirubrobacteraceae bacterium
CGCCGCCTGCTGATCGCCCGCGATCCCGGCGATCGGGACGACATGGCCGTGCAGGGCCTCCGCGCGCGTCGTGCCGAGATCGCCGCTGCTCGGCCCCAGTGCCGGCAGCGCACGCCGTGGCACCCCGAACAGCTCGAGCAGATCCGGGTCCCAGTCGCCGCCCCCGATGTCGAACAGCATCGTTCGCGAAGCGTTCGAGGGGTCGGTGAGGAGCTGGCCGCAGAGGTTGTAGACGAGCCACGCGTCGACCGTCCCGAACACGGCCCGGCCGGACTCGGCGCGCTCGCGGAGCCCGTCGACGTTGGTGAGCAGCCACTCGATCTTGGTCGCCGAGAAGTACGGGTCCAGCACGAGCCCGGCGCGCTCGCGGACGAGCTGCTCGTGCCCGGCGTCGCGCAACTCCTGGCAGCGGGCCGCCGTCCGCCGGTCCTGCCAGACGATCGCCCGATGCAGCGGCTCGCCGGTGTCGGGATCCCAGACGCACACCGTCTCACGCTGGTTGGTGATCCCGACCGCGTCGAGCTCGCCCTCCGAGAGCCCCGCGTCGGCAAGGGCCTCGCCCGCCACCGCGTGGGTCACCTCCCAGATCTCGCGCGGGTCGTGTTCGACCCACCCGGGCCGCGGGAAGTGCTGCTCGAACTCGCGATAGGCGCGGCCGATCAGCTCGGCCTCCCAATCGAACACCAGGCACGTGGTGCCGGTCGTGCCCTGGTCGATCGCGAGGATCATCGGAGCGCGAGCCTACCCGCTCGCGAGAACGTGTTTCCGAGCGCCGTAGCGGTGGAAGAACCACCCTCATGGCGGGCAAGCGGAGCACAGTCTTCGTCGTGGCGGCGCTCTTGACGCTGCCCGCCATGGCTCTCGCGGCCACGGGCGGCGGCCGCGTGCTCGTGGGGAACTGCAACGCCGCGCAGTACAAGCCGAAGCAGCTCGAGCTGGCGTGCGGCGACGGATCGAACTACCTGACGAGGCTGAACTGGAAGACGTGGACGGCGACGAAGGCCACCGCCACCGGGACGCACGAGATCAACGGCTGCACGCCGGACTGCGTGTCAGGACAGTTCCACGGCTACCCCGCAACGGTGACGCTCTCCAAGCCCATGACCTGCAAGAAGACGAGGCACAAGCTCTTCGGCCACATCCAGCTCGTCTACGGCAGCAAGCACCCGGGATCGAAGCGGACCGCCAGCGGTCCACTCTTCTGCCCGCAGAGCCTCCCGAGCTCGTACTAGAAGACGCCGAGCGCCGCGAGCGCGGCCGCCACAACCACGATCAGCACGACGAGCGCTAGCAGGAGCTGAGTGCGGGTTACCGCCCGGCCGGGTTTGCGACGCGCGAGGTCACGCCGCGAGCACGAGCTAATGAACAGGCTACGGTCCGTCACCAGAATCGCCTTGCGGATGCAAACCGCATCGGGGCGGACAGTCAAGCGTGCCGGCCAGACGGAATCCGCAAAATGGCGGGTCGGCCGGATATCCTGCCGCGCTGTCGCCGCCAGCGGGCGGCGGCCGGACCACGACCACAGGAAGGCGTCGAATGCCCGACGTAGAGGCTCACATCACCGGAACCGTGTGGAAGATCGAGGTGGGCGTCGGCGATCAGGTCGACGAGGGCGACACCGTCGTGATCCTGGAGTCGATGAAGATGGAGATGCCGGTCGAGGCCGAGGACCCGGGCGTGGTCAAGGAGATCGTCGTCGAGGAGGGGCAGTCGGTCTCAGAGGGCGACACCCTCGTTGTCCTCGAGTAGCCCCGGCGAGGAGCATCCAGGCGGCGCCGGCCGGCTGCTCGTCGACGAGCCCGCGCCGGGCGTCGCCCGGCTGACGATCTCGAATCCCGACCGGCGCGGCGCGCTCGACCACGCGATCCTCGACGCGTTCGCGGAGACGATGCCCAGGCTCGACGCGCGCTGCGTGATCGTCACCGGCACGGACGACACGTTCTCGGCCGGTTACGACCTCGGCGGCCTGCCCGATGAGCTCCTACCGGAGGAGGCCGACAAGCTCGTGGCGAATCCGTTCGGGGCGGCGATCGACGCCGTCGAGGCGTACCCGTATCCGACCGTGGCGGCGCTCAACGGCCACACGATCGGCGGCGGCCTCGAGCTGGCGCTGGCATGCGACCTGCGAATCGCGGCCGGGACGATCGCGCTGGGAATGCCGCCGGCGAAGCTCGGGCTGGTCTACTCCCACACGGGGATCCGCAAGTTCATCGACGCCGTCGGCGCGGCGCGCACGCGTGAGTTGTTCTTCGTCGGGCGCCGGATCGACGCCCGCACGGCGCGGGCGTGGGGGCTGGTCAACGTCGTCGCGGAACACGGCCGGCTCGCCGAGGAGACGCTCGAGCTGGCGATCGAGATCGCCGACAACGCCCCGCTTGCCCAGCGTGGCAACAAACGGGTAATCCGCGCCGTGCTTGCCGCCCAGGCCGCCTTGGACCCCGACACCGAGCGTGAGCTGCTCGAGCTTCGCCGCGGATCGCTGTCCTCCGAGGACTTCCGTGAGGCGGTTCACGCGTTCGCCGAGAAGCGAAAGCCGAGGTGGAGCGGGCGCTGAACGTCCGGGACGGCTCGTATCTTGCCGTCCCGTGCCGCCGCTGATAACCCGCGCCGAGGCGCTGCGCCTCGGCGAGCTGGAGGACACGGCCGAGATCGGAGCGCTGGTCGAGCGCGCCTGGCGGGTGCGGCTCGAGCGGTTCGCCGACTCCACGGACATGTGCTCGCTGGTCAACGCCAAGTCGGGCGGCTGCGCCGAGGACTGCGGCTTCTGCGCGCAGTCTCGCTACGCGGAGGCCGATACGCCGATGCACGCGATGATGGAGCCCGACCAGATCCTCGAGCACGCGCGCGCCGCCGAGGCCGCCGGCGCGCACCGGTTCTGCATGGTCACCCAGGGGCAGGGGCTCTCGAAGCGCGACTTCGAGAAGATCCTCGCCGGCGCTCGGCTGGTCGCCGAGCAGACGAACCTCAAGCGCTGCGCTTCGATCGGCCACATCTCGGCCGAGCGCGCCAGGGCGCTCAAGGAGGCCGGGATCCAGCGCGTCCACCACAACGTCGAAACGGCCGAGTCCTACTACCCCGAGGTCTCGAGCACGGTCCGCTACGAGGGGCGGCTGCGGACGATCGATGCCGTCAAGGACGCTGGCCTCGAGACCTGCGTCGGGGGGATCCTGAACCTCGGCGAGACGCGTGAGCAGCGTGTCGAGATGGCCTTTCAGCTTGCGCAGATCGACCCGACCAGCGTCCCGATCAACCTGCTGAACCCACGCCCCGGCACCAAGTTCGGCGAGCGCGAGTTGATGGATCCGTGGGAGGCCGTGAAGTGGATCGCGATCTTCCGCCTGATCCTGCCCGGCGCGCTCTTCCGCCTGTGCGGCGGCCGCGTCGAGAACCTCGGCGAGCTCCAGCGGACCGCCGTCAAGGCCGGTCTGAATGGCGTGATGATGGGCAACTTTCTGACGACCCTCGGGAACCTCCCCGAGCAGGACCGCGAGATGTTCGAGGGGCTGGGGCTGAACGTCGCCCGCCAGCCAGACAACGGCGCGAGCCCGCGCCCCGACAATCGCCGTGGGTGGCTCGAGGGCGAGACCCCGGACGTCGTCGGCGAGGTGCTGGCGGCGCCCGCGCTCAATGTGCGCCTCTGGGATCCGTCGACGCAGCTGCGCTTCAAGCCCAAGCGGAGAGCCGCGTGATCGAGATCGAGGCGCGGCTGGGCGAGCTGGAGGCCCTTGGCCTGCGCCGCAGGACGCGGCTCGTGAGCGGCCCGCAGGGGCCGCACGTCGTGCTCGACGGCAAGCCCGTCCTGATGTTGTGCTCCAACAACTACCTCGGGCTGGCCGACCACCCGTGCGTCCGCGAGGCGGCCGCCGAGGCGGCGATGCGCTGGGGCGTGGGGGCCGGAGCTTCACGGCTGGTATCCGGGACGATGACGATCCACCGCCGGCTCGAGGAGCGCCTGGCCGAGTTCAAGCGCCGCCAGTCGGCGCTGCTGTTCGGTTCCGGATTCCTCGCCAACGCGGGAGTGATCGCTGCGCTCGCGCGGCCCGGCGACGTCGTCTTCTCCGACGAGCTCAACCACGCGTCGATCATCGACGGCTGCCGGCTGTCTCGCGCCGAGGTGTTCGTCTACGACCACCTCGACATGGACCACCTGGCATGGGGGATCTCGAAGGCGGAGGGTCGGGCGGCGCTGATCGTGACCGACAGCGTGTTCTCGATGGACGGCGACGTGGCGCCGTTGCGGGACATCGTCGAGCTCGCCCGGCGGCGGCGGATCCGCGTGCTGGTCGACGAGGCGCACGGAACCGGAGCGCTCGGGCCGGGCGGCCGCGGCGCGCTCGCCGAGGCAGGGCTCGAGGACCAGGTCGACGTGATCGTCGGGACGCTTGGCAAGTCGCTCGGCTCCTACGGGGCGTTCGTCGCATGCGACCGCGCGATGGCGGATTACCTCCTGAACGCCGCGCGCACGTTCGTCTTCTCGACGGCCCCTCCCCCGCCCGCGATCGCCGGCGCGCTGGCCGCGCTGACCCTGCTCGAGCAGCGGCCGGAGCTCGTCGCGCGGTTGCAGAGCAACGCCGGGGCGCTCCGCTCCGAGCTCAGGCGTGAGGGCTTCGACGTCGGCGACGCCTGTACGCAGATCGTGCCGATCGTGGTCGGCGACGCGGCGCTGACGGTCGACGTATGCGAGCGCGCGCTCGCGCGCGGGGTGTTCGCCCAGGCGATTCGCCCGCCGACGGTGCCGCCGACGACCTCGCGATTGCGCCTCGCGGTGATGGCCTCGCATCGCGCCGAGGAGCTGCGCGAGGCGGCCCGGCTGCTGGCCGAAGCCGTTCGCGCCGTGGGCCTCGAGCCACATGCGCTGGCGTTCGACGATGACGAGCTCGAGTACGACGAGGTCGTCGAGGCCGATGTGCCGGCGCCAGCCGAGCGACCGGCGCGAAGCGCGCCGCGGATCTTCGACGTAGAGGGCTCGGACCGGCTCGCCGCATAGCTCGTGCGCGGCGTGTTCGTGACGGGCACCGACACGGGTGTCGGCAAGACGGTGCTGGCGGCCGCGATCGTCGCGGCGTTGCGCGCCGGCGGTCACCGCGTCACGGCGCTGAAGCCGCTGATCACCGGGCTCGACGAGGCGCCCGACCCGATATGGCCGCGTGACCACGAGCTGCTCGCGCAGACGGCCGGCTCCTCGCCCGCCGAGGTCACGCTCCTCTCCTACGGGCCGCCGGTCTCGCCGCACCTGGCTGCCGAGCTCGCATGCGTGCCGATCGATCCGACAACGCTGGTCGCCGGGATCCGGGCGGCGGCCGCCCGGTCGCCCGGCCCGACGGTCGTCGAGGGCGTCGGCGGCCTGCTCGTGCCGCTCACCGGCGGCTACGACGTCCGCGCGCTCGCTAGTGAGCTCGCGATGCCGCTCGTGGTCGCCGCGCGTCCTGGCCTGGGCACGATCAACCACACGCTGCTGACGCTCGAGGCCGCCCGCCACGCCGAGCTCGAGGTCGCCGGCGTCGTGCTGACGCCGTGGCCGTCCGATCCGGACGAGATCGCCCGCTCGAACCGCGACACGATCGAGCGGCTGGGTCGCGTCCCGGTGTCGGTCCTCCCGGAGCTCGCCCGGCCCGACCAGGCGGCGCTGGCGGCGGCGGGCGCGGAACTCCCGGTCGCCGCCTGGCTGGCGTAGGCGCCGCCGCCGGCGCGCTACCTTCCGCCCGTGCGCAGGCTCGCGACAGCCGCCGCCCTCCTCGCCGTCGGAGCGCTGCCCGCAACCGCGCAGGCCAGCGCCTACACCGACGTGCTTCACGTGTACCAGGCCACCGGCTCGATCCCGGCGTGCAAGTTCTCGAGCCCCGAGCTCGCGGCTGCCCTGAGGGGCATCGATACCTACGGGCAGCAGTACTTCGCCGACTTCACCGAGGCGGTCCAGGCAGCGCTCGCCGAGCGCGCCGCCGGTGCCTGCGTGCCGGGCGCGGTTCACCTGAGCACCGCGACCGGGGCGTCTCCGATTGGGCTGCCCCCGTCAGCCACCTCGGCCACGGACGCGAACGTCCCCGCGCCGATCCTCGCGCTGGCGGTGCTGTCGATCCTCCTGGTCGCGAGCTTCGGCGTCGGCGCGCTCGCCCGCGGGTTTGGCTGGGTGCCACGGTGGGCGGCGGCGTGGCGCCACGCCTGGGCGGAGGCCTCCTACCGCGCGGGCGGCGGCGTCGACGCGTTCGCCGACTGGTGGCGCTCGCGGGGGTAGGTCAGCGGCGCCGTGTGCGACGATCACCGCATGGCTACAGAAACCGCCTCCTCAGGCGCCGACCTCGTGCGCGGCACGGTGGACGCGCTCAACCGCGGCAAGCCGTCCGAGCT
>DATKFF010000426.1:0-3829 GCA_035511595.1 Solirubrobacteraceae bacterium
ACGCCTGCCCCGGCGGAAGAGCCGGGCGCGGCGTCCTCGGGCAAGGGAACGGTCAAGGTGGTGGAACCGACCCGCCTGCAGTCCGTAATCGCCCGCAGGATGGCCGAGGCGAAGGCGACCGTCCCGCACTTCCAGGTGCAGACCGAGGTTGTGATGGACGCGGCGGTCGCGTTCAGAGCTCAAATCAAAGACGCCGGTGCGAGGGCTCCGTCGTTCAACGATCTGATCGTCAAAGCGGCGGCCCTCGCGCTCAGCGACCATCCGCTCGCGAACGGCGCCTATCGCGATGGCCGCTTCGAGCTCCACTCACGGGTCAACGTCGGATTCGCCGTCGCCGCCGACCATGCGCTGGTCGTACCCACGATCTTCGACGCAGATCAGAAGTCGCTCGGGGCGATCGCCGCCGAGTCACGGCGCCTCGCCGAGCGCGTCCGTGCCGGCGAGGTGAGTCCGTCCGAACTATCCGGCGCCACGTTCACCGTCTCCAACCTGGGCATGTACGGCATGACCGCGATCACCCCCGTGGTCAACCCGCCCCAGGCCGCGATCCTCGGGGTCGGCGCGATGCGCGACGTGCTGGCGCGGGTGGACGGCGAGGTCGTCGATCGCCGGCTGATGACGCTCACGCTCAGCTGCGATCACCGCATCCTGTACGGGGCGGACGCCGCGGCGTTCCTCTCAACCATCCGCGGGCTCCTAGAGCAGCCGGTGCGCCTAGCCTTATGAGGTTGCTATCTGCAACCGGCCCGGGACGGACTGTCCGGCGGGTGGCGAAGCTGTACAAGCGCTACAACCTCTCGGCGCATCTGGGTCAAGCTGTGACGCACGATGCGGATCGGTTTCGAGATCGTTCCCATCTCCGCGGCAGTCGGAGATTCGAGACGGCCGAGCCGGTCGCCCAGGGCTGCACCAACGCCGCGCTCGCCCGCGAGAGGCCCGGCGATGGCTGCGAGACCAGCGGGCGCTATGAGCGACGGCGGGCACTCGAGCTTGGGCCAGGGGCTTTCTCGGCCAGGCCGCGGGTGCGTGTGCGGTCGTCTGCACGCAGAGCATTCCTTCGACTACACACCTGTGCGAAACGGGAACGAGCGATTGGCCCCCGCGAGCGGTGTCGTTGATCGCAGTTTCGGGCTGCGGCGTTCGTGCTTGTCCGTGCCCGGTCACGCGGTGCGCATGCACGAGAAGGCGCTTGTCGTTCCGGCCGATGAGGTGGTGTTTGATCTCGAGGATGCGGTCGCGCCGTCCGCCAAGCAGGAGGCTCGGGAGGCGATCGCGCGGACGCTT
Organism: Solirubrobacteraceae bacterium; assembly: GCA_035511595.1. Taxonomy (GTDB): domain Bacteria; phylum Actinomycetota; class Thermoleophilia; order Solirubrobacterales; family Solirubrobacteraceae; genus Palsa-465. Next base: position 1,285 of record DATKFF010000426.1, read on the forward strand.
GGACGGTCGGAGTGGAGCCAGCGGTCGGTCGCGGTGCGGGTCAACGCTCCGGGCTCGTCCGAGTTGCCGGCCGATCTGGACCTGGTTCGCGGGCTTCGCGGGTCGCGGCGCCTGACGGTGGTTGTCCCAAAGGTCGATGGTCCGGATGTGCTGGTGGGGATTGCCGCGCTGCTTGGGGATGGGGTTGGGTTGCAGGGGTTGATCGAGACACCTGAGGGGATTGAGGCGGTGGCGGCGATCGCCGGGTCGACGCCGCAGCTGCAGGCTTTGATCCTCGGCTACGCGGATCTGGCTACGACGCTTGGGCGGCGTGGGGCCGAGCGACACGTCGAGCGCTGGTTGTATTACCAGGAGGCGGTGTTGTCCGCGGCCCGGGCGTCGGGGCTTCAAGCGATCGACGGGCCGTTCTTGCGGTTGGGGGAGCCGTGGTCGCTGGCGCGCGCGGCTCGGGCTGCCCGGGAGCTGGGGTTTGACGGTAAGTGGGCGATCCATCCGGAACAGGTAGAGACGCTGAACCGCGCGTTCGCCGCGACCGAGCGCGAGTTGCGCTGGGCGGAATCGGTAACCGACGCGCTCGCGGCGAGTGCAAGAAGAGGTGACGCTGCGGTGCGGGTGGACGGCGCGATGGTGGATGAGGCGATGCGCGCGCACGCCGAGCGGCTGCTGGCGCTCCCGCGCCGCTCGGAATCGCCGGTCGGGCCGCTCGATGGTCCTCCGTACTACGAGGATCTCGCGGTCGGCGACGTGTTCCACGCGCCGGGGTTGACGCTCACAGCTGCGCACGCCGCGTTTCATCAGGCGATCGTGGGGGATCGGCTTCGGTTGTCGCTGGACGAGCCGCTGTGCCGCGAGGTGACGGGCGCGCAATCGATGCTGGCACATCCGATGCTGGTGTGCGATGTGGCGATTGGGCAGTCCACCGGGCCGAGCGGCCGCGTGTTAGGGAATCTGTTCTACCGGGGCCTGGCCGCCCGTGCGGTGCATCTCGGGGTGACGCTGCGGACGACCACGACGGTGGTGGCGAAGCGGCGCGCGAGCTCGTCGGGCAGACAGCCGCGCGGGATGGTATTGCTGCATGTCACGGCGGTCGACGCTGACGGTCAGATCGTGCTCGACTATTACCGCTGCCCGCTGTTGCCCGCGCGCTCGGACGATCCGGGCGAGGCCGGTGATGATGTCCAAGAAGTGGCCGAGCGCGCCGCGGGGCGCGACGTTCACGACCTGATCCCATCCGGATGGCGGCTGGACGGGCTGCGGCGCGAGCCGCTGGGGCCGCTATTCGGGGATCTGCGACCGGGGCAGTCGTGGTCGCTGGAGGCCGGCGAGACGGTGACGTCGGCGCCGGAGCTGGCTCGGCTGAGCCTCAACGTCGCGATGACGCACACCGACGCCACCGTCGGCGCCCATGGCCAGCGGCTGGTATACGGCGGGCATGTGATCGGGGTCGCCGCTTCCCATCTGAGTCGTGCGCTGCCCGACCTAGCCACGATCTTGGCGTGGCGCTCGTGCGATCACGTGGGCCCGACATTCGAAGGCGACCTGTTGCGCAGCGAGATCACGCTTGAGGAGGTCGAGCCCGTGGACGACGGGGGCCTCGTGAACGCACGGATCGTCGTCTCCGCACAGGCGCAGGACGACGATGACCCGCGCCCGGTACTGGACTGGCGACTCACCGGCCTCATGCCATGAACGAGCTGGGAATACTGTCGGGACTAACGATCGTCGAGGGCTCGGCGTTCGTTGCCGCACCGCTAGGGGGGATGACGCTTGCGCAGCTCGGCGCCGATGTCATCCGCTTTGACCAGCTCGGCGGCGGCCTCGACTACGGCCGCTGGCCACTCGCCTCGGGCGGCGATAGTCTGTTCTGGGCGGGGCTGAACAAGGGCAAGCGATCGCTCGAGGTCGATATTCACTCCGAGCGGGGACGCGAGCTGGTCGAGGCCGTGATCGCCGCCGCCGGGACGTTCCTGACGAACTTTCCGGCGCGCGGTTGGCTGTCTTACGAGTCATTGTCGAGCCGCCGGGCGGACCTGGTGATGGTCGCGCTAGCCGGCAATCGCGACGGGACCTCGGAGGTCGACTACACGGTCAACCCAGCCACCGGGTTCCCCTGGGCCACCGGTCCGAGGGACTACTCAGAGCCGCTGAACAGCGTGCTTCCGGCGTGGGACGCGATCATGGGCGGACTCGCCGCGACCGGCCTGCTGGCCGCCGATCGGCATCGCATGCGGACCGGGGAGGGTCAGCTCGTCCGCATCGCCCTCTCGGACGTAGCGTTCGCGATGGTCGGCCATCTCGGGCGCATCGCCGAAGCTCAGCTCGAGAGGCATGACCCGCCCAGGGACGGCAACTATCTATACGGTGCGTTCGGCCACGACTTCCCGACCAGCGACGGACGACGGGTCATGGTGGTCGCACTGACCACCCGCCAGTGGAACGCGCTCGTGGAGGTCACCGGCGTCGCTCGAACCGTCGGAGCACTCGAGCAGGCGATGGAAATCGACCTGCAATCGGTATCCGATCGGTTCGGAGCCCGCGACCTCCT
>DATKFF010000427.1:0-2113 GCA_035511595.1 Solirubrobacteraceae bacterium
TCGAGCAGCATTCGCGTCAACTCGGGGTCGCCGGCAATCCCGGCGGCGCCGTACAGCGCGACCTGGAGCCACTCGCCCTTGACGTACGACGCGTTCGGATCGGCGCCGGCGGCGAGCAGGCATCGCACGACGTCGCGGATCCCCTGCGCTCGGCCCGGGTCGCCGCGGAGCAGCCGAGAGAAGCAGGCGTACAGAATCGGCTCCCATCCGTTCGGGTCGGTCGGCTCGCTTACCGCGGACGGCCTCGCCGCCAGCCGGCGTGAGACGTCATCGACCTCACCGGTGGCGCACGCGCACGCGAGGTCGTGGCGGGCCAGCGCGGCGTCGGCGTCCAGCAAGGCCCGCGCGCGCCGCAGGTCGTCGGACGTGACCGAGTCGATCAGCGCGGCGGCGCGAGCTTGCGCGTCGAGCGTGACTGCCTCGACGTGGAACTTCAACCGCGGCCACGAGCGGAACCCGTACTCGCGCGCAATCGCCAGTTGCGCGACTGCGAGCGACGGGAACTCCCCGGCCTTGCGCCGGCGCTTGGCTTCGTCGCGCAGGTGGCGGAGGTCGGGACGATGTGGGAGGGAACGCGGCTCGGACATGTGACTCCTTCCGGTCCTCGGCGGGTCCGCACGCCGGGCCGAAAGTCACGTCCGTCACCGGTGACTCATACGACTCTGTGACAGCTGGGCCTGTGACCCTTTCCGCGGACCGGGTGCGTCCTGCACGCCCCGCTCACGATACTAGGACGCCAGCTCGACGGCGCAGCCGGCGGTCTCCATCTCGGATACGACGGCCGCATCAGCGGTGCGATCGGTGATCACCCGCCGGCGCGGATCGGAGCACCCGGCCCGGTTCGCACCGTCGTCGAGCTGCTCGGGGCCGAGATGGATTCAGAGCGCCCCGGCACCAGCGCCGCCCTCCCCGCGCTGCTCGACCTGCTGCTGCTCTACACGCTGCGGACCTGGCTCGAGACCACCACCCAGCCGCTCGGCTGGGCCCAGGCGCTCCGCGATCCGGCGCTGAGCGCCGCGCTCCGTGCCATCCAGGAGCGGCCGGCCGAGCCCTGGACGGTGGCCTCGCTCGCACGCGAGGCGTCGCTCTCGCGCGCCGCGTTCGCCCGGCGCTTCGCGACGCTCACGGGCCAGCCGCCGCTTGGCTACCTCACGTGGTGGCGCATGACGATCGCCGCGCGGCTCCTTCACACGAGCGACCTGCCGATGGAGGCGATCTCCGGGCGCGTCGGCTACAGCTCGGAGTACGCGTTCAGCAAGGCGTTCAAGCGTGAACTCGGTCTCGCTCCCGCCCACTACCGCCGCCAGCAGCGTCACCCGGATCGGGCGATGCCCGAGGGAGTGAGTCCGGTGAGCATCGGCACACGGGCTCGTGTCTGATTGATCGGAGTGTGGGTGATGGCGGTAGAAGAAGATCGGTTCGAAGCGATCGACGACGAGGCGCTTCAGAGCTATCTCACCAAGGGCGCGGACGAGCGCAGGGAAACGCTCGTGATCGAGCAGCGAGGTGACAGGTGGATCGCCGAGACGTTCGAGTCCGGTGGGCTCAGCGGCGGCCGTTCGGTGATGCTCGGCGCCGCCGGCCCGGACCGTCGCGCGGCGATGCTGGGCCTCGCCCGGAAGTTCGAAGCCGCTCGCTGGTAGGCCTCGGGGCAGCGCCAGCCCGTCGGCGGCCTGATTCAGTCGATCGTCAGCGGTGTACCGATCGGGAGCAGCTTGGCCAACTGGACGACCTCCGAGTTGGGCACGCGGATGCAGCCGTGGGAAGGATGTCCGGGGATGAGCCACGGCTCGTTGGTGCCATGGATTCCGATGACTCCGCCGCCGGGCCAGTCGGTCTCGACGTTCGACAGCGCTGAGGTGCCGAACGCCACCGGCCCGTAGATGCTGCCGGCCGGAAAACCGCTCAGCCGGTCGCGGATGTAGAACTGTCCGTGTGGGGTGGGCGTGCTCGGCTTGCCGGTGCCCACGTGCGTGAAGAAGATGACCTTGCCGTTGCGATACAGCGTGAGCGTCGTCTTCTCGGTCGAAACCACGAGATAGGTATGGACCGTCTGGGGGGATCCAAGCGTCCACTGAGGGACCCAGCCGATCTGTCCGGCGGGCCGCAGCGG
>DATKFF010000428.1:0-2905 GCA_035511595.1 Solirubrobacteraceae bacterium
GCGAGCTCGGAACCGGAATGTCAGCGCTCGCGCTGCCAACCGCAGCAAGCATCACCAGCACCGTCACACTGAGTGCCCGCAGTGCCAACGAGCATCCCCGCATCTCCCACCCTCCCGCGAGTGAACGAAGTCGTTCGTTGAGGATAGGGGTTAGCGATCACCCCGCAGCGGATGAAATTTGACCCACCTCGGAATGACAACGTGAGCAGCGTCGCTCCCGAGCAAACAGCACCCAGGTCCGTCTCGCTAGTCGATGAACCCGTCGCCAAGCACAATCGCGACCAGCTGTGCGCGCGTGTGAGCCTGGGTCTTGACCATCGCGTTGCGGACGTGACTCCGGACGGTCGACGGGGACAGGTAGAGCTCAGCTGCGATTTGGCGTGAGTTGGCGCCTTGGGCTACCAGCCGGATCACCTCACGCTCGCGGGGCGTGAGGGTCGATTCGAGATCGTGGGATGAGGCGCCCTTGTCAGTGCTGATCAGCTCTTCGCCATCGGGCTCGAAGCGAACGGATAGCACCACCATGAGCGCGTGCCAACGGCCGTCGATCGTCGTGCCGTGCCCGGCGTAGGCGACGCGCAGCGCCCTTCCATCGGCATGCGTTACCAGCGTTTCCGTGTACAGCTCGTTGGTGCTCCGCAGCTGCTGCCACAGCTTGTCGCCGAGTCCTGGGTCCTCGTCCAAGATCCGGCGGCCGGCATCAGTGCCGATCGCCTCTTCCCGGCTGGTGCCGAACAACTCGTGCGCGGCCTCGGTGCTCGCGACAACGAGACGGTCGGTATCGACCAGGCACATCGGTACCTTCGAATCCTCAAACGAGGACCAAAAGGGTCTGCGGGACACGACATCCCACGTGCTTCCCGCCGCGTTGTTCTGCAAGCTAATAGCTCCGATCAGCCGTTGGCCGGTCGGAATCTGAACGTGCCCGGAAACGTAGGCGAACCTCGACGAGCCGACCATCCTCCGTTCGACGTAGCCCGGTGACAGGACATCGCGAGCAACCTTCGCACCAGACGAGGGGCCAAACATCCGCAGTTGACCGCAACGTGGCCGATCTCGCGCTGAAGGTCCATCTGCGTCCGGGTCGAAGATGACCGACGTAAGGGACCGACTCCGGTAGGAGGCAGCATTGAGCTATCCGCTTGGCCGTAAGCTCGTCGTCGAGTTCATCGGAATGTTCATGTTCGTCTTCACGGTCGGGATGGCGACGAACAAGGCCGGTGCCGGTGTGCTGGCGCCACTGGCGATTGGCTCGGCCCTGATGGTGATGGTGTTCGCCGGTGGTCACATCTCCGGCGGGCATTTCAACCCCGCGGTGAGCACAGCCGTTTTCGTGAGGGGAAGGATGAACTTGACCGAGTACCGCGCGTACATGGTCACGCAGTTCGTCGCAGCCCTCTTGGCGGGCCTGACCGCACGGGTGGTGGGTGGTCATGAGGCGCACACCGCCGTCGCTGGCGCGGGCAGGATGCTGATCGCCGAGTTCCTGTTCACGTTCGCGCTCGCCTGGGTCGTGCTGAATGTCGCCACCGCGAAAGGGACCGAAGGCAACTCGTTCTACGGGCTGGCGATCGGGTTTACCGTGGTGACCGGCGCGTTCGCGGTCGGGGGCATCTCCGGTGGAGCGTTCAATCCCGCGATCGCTGTAGGCGCGATGGTCACGGGCTTGTTCAAGTGGAGCAATATCTGGATCTACCTGCTCGCGGACTTCCTCGGCGGGGCCGCTGGTGCCTATGCCTTCCTTTACGTCCAGCCGGCAAAAAAGCCGACCGGAGACCTACAGGCCGCCAGCACCGAGTAAGCGCCGTGTCGCCGGTCGGCCAAGCGGGTGTACGATCGGCCGATGAGCGACGTCTCTGCGTTTGTCGATGAGGTCGCGAATGAGCTGGCGACGTGGCCCGGCGTCCGGTTCGAGCGTCGACCCGACGACGCCGCAATCGTCATGTATGAGCAGACCGAGCTAGGGGTTCTCTATCCCGAGCGCGGCCTCGCGGAGCTACCCGAATCCGACCGCGAGCACGACGTACTGATCGAGCACGGAGACGCCGAGCCGGCCGAGCTCACCACGGACTCGTCTGGGGTAAGCCATTCGATCCGCGGCCCCGCGGACATCACTGAGGTGCTCGAGCTGTTCGACCGCCGTTACCGGGACGTGCGGGGCGAGGACGACTCGTACAGCTCCGAGGATCCGGACTACCCGCAGGGGCGACTCGACCAGATCTAGTCGCATCGGCGAACTACGCTCGACACATGAAGGGTGATCGCGTCGAGGTCGTAGTCGCTGCCGACGACGGTTCTCGCACCTACGAGATCGTCGCCACGCGGGCGGGTCGCCGCGTAGAAGTCACTACGGGACGCGGCGTCGTCGAGGTGGTTGAGGTGACGCGGACCGGCGAGCCCGTCCGGACGGCGAGATTCATGGCGAGCCGGGTCGTCGCGCTCGTCGAGCACCCGGCGAGCGAGGCCCGGACCGCGCGTGAGTCCTCAGGCCCGACGGGCGCCGATCGGTCCTGAGCGCCTCGCACACCGGCGATAGATGCGCATCCCCAACTGCGGTGCCGCGCAGGTACTTCAGGTATCTGTCAAGCGCCTCGCGCGGGAGCTGGCGGACCGTCTTTCGTCCCCTAGTTCCACCACTTCACCCGGGCGGCCCGCCGACCCCGAACGTGATCCGGTAGCTGCACCGCCCGGCGCAGGTGAACACGCTCGTCGCGTCGTCACCAGACCACGAATAGGCGTAGGGCTCGGCGTGCTTGAACACCTGGGCATAGTCGATCGGCCAGGTCCTCGCTGGTGAGCACCCCTTGGCGTACTGTCCGCTGCAGCAGTAGCGGTCGGTGTGAAACCGCGCGCACGGTGAGATGCACGCGACGAGATGACCGCCGCGGTGGACCTTCAAAGCTGC
>DATKFF010000429.1:0-6266 GCA_035511595.1 Solirubrobacteraceae bacterium
GGCTCGCACCGGGTTCAGCCCCGAGTTGTAGTAGGCGATGTGCTTGGGATCCGCGTAGAACCAGTTGAACGTGTAGCCGATCTTGTGCGCGGCGTTGAAGAAGTCCTGGGGCCCGTGGATCTGGTTGGGGTCGTTGAGCTGGTAGAAGCCGACCGCCGAGTCGAGCTCGTGCATGTAGGTCGACCGCAGGTTGCAGTAGACGACGGGCTGACCGTGGATCGTCGCGCGCGCGACCACGAGGCCGTAGGCGGTCCGCTGGGTCCGGAACGTCGCCGAGCCCGCGGGCGTCTGATCGGCGAGCGTCGGCTGCCAGCTCTCGGTGCGGGTCAGCGTCTCCATCTGCGTGCACGCGCCGCCGAGCATGTAGTCGTTGGAGTCGATCGACGGCTTGCCGCCGACCGGGTTGCAGAGCGGCACCGCGAACGTGTCGAGGATGTTCTGGCCCGACGAGGTCGCCGACCACGCGTAGTCGCGTCCGTGACCGAGCTCGACGTACAGATTTACCCCTGGGAATGCCGCGCCCTCGGCGTCGACGCCGGGCCCATGGATGTCCTCCTCCATCAGGATCTCGGGCGCGAAGTACGCGACCTGGGGCCCCGCGACCATCAGCGGATGGCCATTGGCGCTGTTGCGGGCGCTGATCAGCAGCGCGTTGGACATCGAGTGCGGGAACGCGAGCAGGCCCGGGCCGGCGTTGGCCTGCGGCCCGAGTGCCGCGCCGATCCGGCCAGAGGCACGACGGCGCGCGGCGCCGCGGCGGGCGAAGCCGCCGATCCCGATCGGCGTGTTGCTGCCACCCGTGCCGCCGGCAACGAGGTCGTTCGCGAACCGGACCGACCCCGGGTCGGGAAGCGCGATCGTCCGCAGCGCCGCCTTGGTTGGCGAGGGCGGCGTCTGGTACGGGAACGCCTTACCGCGGACGGTGGTCGGCGCCTCCGGATCGTTGTTGGCGTCGATGCTCGCGAACGTCGCGAACCCCGAGGTGTCCTTGCCGCGCTTGCGCTTCCCGGCCGGCGCGACCGGCAGGCCCGCCACCGCGCTGTGCTCGCGCCCGAACTTCTGCGCCAGGTTCTCGTACAGGATCGCGTTGTTGAGCTGGTTGCCGCCGCCGACGCCGAAGATCCCGCCGACGAGCGTCGCGATCCGGATCAGGTCGGTCATGGTGAACGGCTGGGGGCCACCCGGCTGCCCGATCGCGGCGTACTCGCCGGGGAGCATCGTCAACGCGTCCAGCGGGCTCTCGGCCTTCTGGATGTATGCGTCGATCCCGGCGACGTAGTTCTGCATGTCGGCGTAGACCGGCGGGGAGAAGCGCTGCAGCCAATCGACCTGGTTCTGGAGGTCCTGGTCGGTGTACGGCTCGCTCGCCCAGACACTCTGATCCATGGCGACGTTCGCGCCCCCGGCGAACTGCGCCAGCGTGGCGTCACCGGCATGGCGCAGGACGTCGATGAAGAACAGCCGGTCCTCCGCGGTCGCGTATCCGATCCCGAACATCAGCGCAGCCCGCGTGTCGCCGTAGATGTGAGGGACGCCGAAAGACGTGTCGCGCTCGATCGTCACGCCCGGCTCCGGGCTCTCGGTGCTCTCCACGTCCCCGGTCGGCACGCCGAACGTCGCGTCCTTGTAGAAGCGCCCGATCTGCGTCGCCTGGATGTGTGGCGCAGCCGTTGTCAGGCTCGAGTACATCTGCAACTGGTCGTTGCTGTGCGGCGGGTAGGTCTTGCTCGTCTCGAACTGGCCGAGCTGCGTGAGGTTGTCGAAGCCGTTCTCGCCCGGGGGCAGGACGCTGTTGAAGTAGCCGTAGTCGTTTGCCCCGTACGGGAGCACCTGAGCCGTGGCGAGCGCCGGCGCGCCGAGCGCTATCAGCCCGCTCGCGACCATGACCTTCGCAATGCACCGGAACACGGCGCGCGAGCCTACAGGGGTCGGAGTCAGGCCGCTGCGGTTACCGCCGCGCGCCCGTGGAGCGTCGCTCGCGCGTGCTCGAGCGTCGGTGCCGTCTGGAGCGCCGCCTGGACCGCCCGGATCCCGCCGCTCGGTTCGAAGTACTCGGCACCGAGCCGCTCGAGATACCACGGATAGAACTTGCGCAGGAAGCGGGTGGCGCGCTCGGCGCCGAGGTGCTCGACCGCGCACTCCATCACCCAGTCGAGCTCGTCGAGGATCTCCTCGGGCTCCGGCTCACCCGACCGCACACCGAGCAACTGCTCGAACACCCACGGGTTCCCGAGCGAGCCGCGTGCCAGCAGCACGGCGTCGGCGCCCGTCTGCTCGAACGCCGCCCGCGCCTGCTCGGCGGTCTGAAGGCCGCCGGAGATCAGCACGGGCACGGGCAGCTCGTCGACCAGCCGCCGGGCGAGCTCGTAGTCCGGCGTCCCCTTGTGCCGCTGGGACGCGTGACGCGGGTGGATCGAGATCCCGGCGACCGCGCCTTCGAACGCGAGCCGCCGCGCGACCTCGATCCCGCGCAGATCGCCCGGGCGCTGCCCGGAGCGGAGCTTGACCGTCACCGGCAGCCCGCTCCCGTGAGCGGCGGCCCGCGTGAGCGCGAGCGCGCGCTCCGGGTCCTCGAGCAGCGCGGCCCCGGCACCGGTCTTGCACACCTTCGGCACCGGGCAGCCCATGTTGATGTCGATCAGGTCCGCGCCCGCGGCGGCCACGCGCTCGGCCGCCGACGCCATTACGTCTGGATCGTGGCCGAACAGCTGCACCGACACGGGGTGCTCGTCGGGATGGATCCGCAGCAGCTCGCGCAGCGTGCGCTCGTTGCGGTAGTGGATCGCAAAGCTCGAGACCATCTCCGAGACGGCCAGCCCGGCGCCGTACCGCTTGGCCTGAAGACGCACGAACCAGTTGCCGATTCCGGCCAGCGGCGCGAGCACGACGCGGTTGGGGATCGACACCCCACCGAGCTCCCAGCTGTCGGTCAATGACCGTGTCATCAGGCTTTCATGGTACGAATCAAGGTGATGCCGCCCTTCGCCGCGCTGAAGCCGTGGACAGACATAGTGCTCGATCAGGTCCCCGGGGTCGAGCTGTTCGACGCGCACACTCACCTCGGTCAGAACGACCCGGACGGGATGAAGCAGTCGCCGGAAGAGCTGCTCGCGGGCCTGCGGACCGCGGGCGCGCGCGGGGCATTCGTGTTCCCGATGCACGAGCTCGAGGGATACGCGCCGGCCAACGACATGGTGCTCGAGGCCGCGCGCCACAGCGACGGCCTGCTCGTTCCCTTCTGCCGGATCAACCCGCATGACAATCCGATCGCCGAGGCCGAGCGGTCACTCGCCAACGGAGCGCGCGGGATCAAGCTGCATCCCCGCGCCGAGCAGTTCACGCTCGATCACCCTCGGGTCCGCGACCTCGTCGCGCTCGCCCACGAGCGGACGCTCCCGGTCCTGATCCACGCCGGCCGTGGGATTCCGGCGCTCGGCCTGCACGCCGTCGAGCTCGCGGGTGATTTCCCCAACGCGCGCGTGATCCTGGCGCATGCGGGCATCTCCGACCTGTCGTGGATCTGGCGCGTAGCGCCAGACCTCCCGAACCTCCTGTTCGACACCGCCTGGTGGATGCCGGCCGACCTGACGTCGCTGTTCTCGCTGATGCCGCCCGGGCAGATCCTGTTTGCGAGCGACTCCCCCTACGGCCATACCGGGATGTCCCCCGGGTTCCAGCTCCGGGTCGCGCTCCAGGCCGGCCTCAGCCACGAGCAGATCCGCTCGATCACGTCCGAGCAGGCGCTGCGGATCGCGGCCGGCGAGCCGCTGCTGCCGGCCGGCGAGGCGGTCGGCGAGCGCGAGCGCTCCCCCCACGTCCTGCTCGACCGCGTCGCCGAGTTCCTGCTGTTGGGGGCGATCTCGACGATGCGCGGCGGCGAGCCCGCGGAGATGCTGGCGCTCGCGCGGCTCGCCTGCGACGTGCCAGATGAGATCGACGACGCGCCTGTGTTCGCCGCGATCCGCCAGCTGCTCGACGACTTCGACGAGTACAACGCCGAGCACCCCGACGACCGCCGGCGCCTGGGCTTCCTGATCGTCGCAGCGACGGCTGCCCGGACGCCCGACGTCCCGGTCCCTACGGCTGGTTACGCTGCCAGATCAGCCGAAGCCCAATCAGCGTGAGCAGGTCGTCGACCTCGTCGATCGTCTCGCGGATGAACGGGACGACGACCCGCGCGAGGCCGCCGGTGGCGATCACCTTCGTGTCGTGCCCCAGCTCGTCACGCAGCCTGCCGACGATCCCCTCGACCTGACCTGAGAACCCGAACGCGATCCCGCTGCGGATCGCCTCGACCGTCGACTTTCCGATCAGCGCCCGCGGCTCGACGAGCTCCACCTTCGGCAGCTTCGCGGCGCGCTCGTACAGCGCGTCGATCGAGATCTCCGCCCCGGGCGTGATGATCCCGCCGAGGTACTCCCCGGCGGCCGACACGGCGTCGTAGGTGATCGCGGTCCCGAAGTCGACGACCACGCATGTGTTGCGGACGCGCTCGTACGCGGCGACGGCGTTGACGAGCCGGTCCGCGCCGACCTCGCGAGGGTTGTCGGTTCGGATCGGCATCCCTGTGCGGATCGATGGGTTGACGACCAGCATCTGCTGATCCAGGTAGCGCTCGGCCATCAGCGTCCACTGCTCGGACAGCTGCGGGACCGTCGAGGAGATGATCGAGCTCTGGATCTCGCCGAATGACATCCCGCGTAGCGCCAGCAGGTTCGACAGCGCCGCGCCGAGCTCGTCCCCGGTCGACTCACGGACGGTCGCAAACCGCCAATGCTCGGCGATCTCATTCTCGCCGTCGCGGATCACCCCGAAGTGGGTCTGCGTGTTACCGACGTCGACGACGAGCAACATGGATCGGAACCCTAATGGTCGCTGCGCTCAGATCAGCGGCGGTCCGGCGAGCTTCACATCCTGGCCGTCGCCGAGCGCGCGAAGCGCCTCGGCGAGTCGCTCGCCGTCCGGCAGCGTCAGCCAGGGGTCGAGCTCCAGCAGCGGCACGAGCACGAACCGGCGCGAGCGGACCTCGGCGTGCGGGAGCGACAGGCGCTCGGAGCCGTACGCGAGCTCGTCCAGCAGCAGCACGTCGACGTCGATCGGACGCGGGCCGTGCCGCGGGCCACCGGGCTGACGTCCGAGCTCCCGCTCGACCGCCTTGCACGCGTCGAGCAGGCCCTCGGGCGTGAGCGCCGTCCCGACCCGCACGCACGCGTTGAGAAACTCACGCTGGTCGGTGATCAGCCCGACGGGCTCGGTCTCGTACACCGAGCTGGACGCCAGCACATCGACCCCGCGGCGGGGCAGCGCGGCGACCGCGGCCTCCAGGTGGGCCCTGCGGTCCCCGACATTCGATCCCAGCCCCAGGTAGCCGGTCCGGGGACCGCTCACTCGCCCTCGCGCCACACCTCGACCGACACCTCGGAGACAGGCAGCGCCATCGGCGGCTCCGGCTTCGCCGCCTTGACCCACACCGCGTGCGCGTCGAACTGCTCGATCACCCGATCGGCGATCGCCGCACACAGGCGCTCGAGCGTCCTGTACGAGCGCTGCTGGGCGACGAGGTTCGCCATCTGGCAGACCTCGCTGTAGTCGACCGTGTCCTCGATCCGGTCGGTGACCGTCGCGTCTACCTCGCCGACGTCGATTCGCAGGTCGAGCAGCAGTCGCTGGCCTACCTGGCGCTCGGCCTCGGTCACGCCGACGTGGGTGAACAGCGACAGGCCGCTGACCTCGATCGTGACCTCGGGCTCGGGATGACCCTCGCCCTCCTCGTCGTCTACCTCGTCGTACTCGTCGGCCTCGTCATCCACGGTGCGACCGTAGCAGCCGTCACCTTCAGCGCGTCGGCGACCGGCGCGACCTCGTGGACCCGGAACACCCGCGCCCCACGCTCATACGCGATCACGCACGTGGCGATCGTTCCGGCGAGCCTGTCGGCCGGATTTTCACGCCCTGTGATCCGCCCCAGGAACGATTTGCGTGAGGTTCCGATCAGGATCGGGCGGCCGATCGCCACCAGCTCGTCGAGCCGTCGCAGCAGCTCGAGGTTGTGGTCGAGCGTCTTGCCGAAGCCGATCCCGGGGTCGAGGATGATCCGCCGCTCCTCGATCCCGGACGCGATCGCAAACGCCATCCGCTCCTCGAGGAACGCCTTCACCTCCGAGACGACGTCGTCATAGCGGGGGTCGCGCTGCATCGTGCGGGGGTCGCCGAGCATGTGCATCAGGCAGCAGTCCGCGCCCGCGGCGGCGATCACCTCAGCCATC
>DATKFF010000430.1:0-2537 GCA_035511595.1 Solirubrobacteraceae bacterium
TACACGAGTCCTGTCGTAGTCAGTTGGACATGGAGTCCGATAAGCGGAAGTTCACCAGCGCCGGATTGCCAGACGGAGAACTACTTCAATCAAGACGCCAACCAGACTGTGTCCTGTGACGTCAGCTGGACCAGTCCTCCCGAAATCAACTACCCGTACAACGTTAAGGTCGAGATCTCCTCCCCCACCGCCTCCGCCGTCGCCGTCCGTCCACCCGACTCCAACGGCTGGTACAACCATCCCGTCGCCGTGACGTTCAGCGGGAGCTCGTTCTCCGGAATCGCGTCGTGTACGTCGAGTACGTACTCCGGTCCCAGCTCCGCGGCCGCGAGTGTCGGCGGCACATGCACGGACGGCGCAGGCAAGATCGTTGGCACGAGCCTCGGCCTCCAGTACGACGACACCCCTCCTTCGCTCAGCGTCGCGACCAACCCGGCCGACAGGAGCGCGGCCTTGGACTGGCAGGCAGGTGGAGACGTGGCGCCACTGGCGTCCGTGGAGGTGGTCCGCGCGCCGGGACTCAGCAACGCTCAAGCCAGCACGGTTTATCGCGGCGATTCCGGAGCGTACGTCGACACGCGAGTGCGCAACGGCGTCCGCTACACATACACGGTTACCGCGACCGATCAGGCGGGCAACGCCACGGCGCGCCAGGTCACCGTCACGCCTGGCCCGCGTCTGCTGTCGCCCATTTCAAACGCGCTCCTGTCCCAAGCGCCGATGCTGAGCTGGACCCCGGTGCACGGAGCGCGCTACTACAACGTCCAGCTGTTCCGCGGCCGCAAGGTGCTCAGCACCTGGCCCGTACACGCCTGGCTGCAACTGCACGGCACCTGGCGGTTCGAGGGTCACCGCTATCGGCTGAGACCCGGCCGGTACCGCTGGTACGTATGGCCTGGCTTCGGGCGGCGCGCCGCGGCGCGCTACGGACGGTTGATCGGCAGCGGCACGTTCGTCGTCACCCGGACCTGATCGAATCCTGGCCAGCCTCGATCTCGCCCAGGTGCGCGACGTTCTCGACGTCCTCGCGTTCGTCGCTCGAGCCGCCCGCAAACCACGCGTCGAGGATCTCATCGAGCGCCGGCGCCGATGTCAGCCGTAGGCTGAGTGCCAGCACGTTCGCGTCGTTCCAGCGGCGTGCGCCCGCCGCGGTTGCGGCGTCCGCGCACAGCGCGGCGCGGATTCCGGGGACCTTGTTGGCGGCGATCGACGCGCCCGTGCCCGTCCAGCACGCGACGATCGCCTGCTCGGCGCGCCCATCGGCGACGTCGCGGGCCGCGGCCTCGCTCGCCCAGGCCCAGTCAGGCCGCTCGCCCTCGGCGTAGGCGCCATGGAGGATCGGCTGATGGCCGCGGCGCCGGAGCTCGTCCGGAAGCTCCTTCGCTACGCCGGTCAGCTCGTCCGCCGCAACGGAGATCCGCATGCGGCGCTCAGACGGCTGCGATCGCCGGCTCGCGCTGGACCGGCTCGTCCGGCTCGGCCTCGGCGTCCACGTCGCAACCGAGCCACTGGCGCCCGTAGGTGCGCATGTCCTCGATCAGCGGCACGAGTGCGCGGCCCTTCTCGGTCAGGGCGTACTCGACGCGCGGCGGGACCTCGGGGAACGTCTGGCGCCTGACGATGCCCTCCTCTTCGAGGAGGCGCAGGCGCAGCGACAGCGTCCTCGGGCTGATCCCCTGGAGCGAGCGCTCCAGCTCGCAGAAGCGCGAATGCCCGTCCGCGAGGTCGCGGATCACCAGCAGGGTCCACTTCCCGCACACGATCTCCGCCGTGGCGCAAACCGGACAGTTATCGCTGGAAGCCATTCGAATCCCAATTCTAGCGCAATGCTTCAGCAACTGAAGCATGCGATCAGGCGTTCGGCCGACGCAGCTAGCCGTCCGCTCGAGCGCCCGTCGAGACGATCAGCACATTGCATCGCGCGGCGTGCGAGACCTTGTTGGGGACGCTGCCCAGCACTCGTCTGGCTCCCGACATGCCCTGATTGCCCACCACCAGCAGGCTCGCCTTGACCTGGCCGGCGACGGCCAGCAGCGCGTCACCCGGATCCTTGTCGAGCATGTGCGACTGCACCGTCACCCCGGCCATGCGGGCTGAAGCCGCGGCTTCGTCGACGATCGCCTGGGCGTCGTGATCGGGCAGCGGAGCCCAGACCTTCGCCGCGCCCTCGGGCGCACCGACGATCTTGGCGCCGCGGATCGGCTTGTACGCCGTGACCACATGAAGCTCGGCGCTCAAGGCCTTCGCCAACCGGATCGCCTCGCTGACCGCGCGCTCCGCGGTCTCGGATCCGTCCGTACCGACAACGATCGATTCACTCATGGCTCTCCTCGGTCGGGAGACTCTACAGACGAGTGAGGCCCGCGACGCGGGAGGGGTCCACGGCGGCTTCGGCGCTGTCCCGGCTAGACCCCGACGCCCGGCGGTGGCGCCGAGACGCTGCCGTTGCCGGCGGCACCCGGGACGGGAGCGGGAGTCGGGCGGCGCAGCGTCTCCGGGCCGGCTGAGTCCTCGGACGGCTTGGCGTCCTCGAGGTC
>DATKFF010000431.1:0-3439 GCA_035511595.1 Solirubrobacteraceae bacterium
GCGGTTCCGGAAACGAACGCCCCGCCGGGAACCGGGGTGTAGTAGTTGGAGTCGCCCCACGGTGCGAACACCTGAGATTCGGCCTGGTTTCCGCAGCTCCCAGGGAGCAGCGAGAGCGGGTTCGCCTCTGAGGCCGGAGCCGCCAGGGCGCCGACCGTGAGCGCGGAAATCGCCCCAACAAGGACGGTCCGTGTCCTTCTGATCATTTGAATGACCTCCCATCACGGGTCTTCCGTAAGCCCCGGAAGACCCTTCGACGAGAGGCTGGCGGCCGAGCTATCTCGCTTTCACGAGACCTCTAGCTTTGCGTCCCCGCCTCGCGGCGGGTTTGCCATGAGCAGCCCAATTACGGGTTACCCATCGGCACTCGCAGGCGCGTTCTTCACAGCGACACGCCGATCGTGGACGTATGTACTACGCGCCCGCGGGAAACGCTCCGCCCGTGCCGATGTTTGAGGTGATGGGTCCCGGAGCCGATCAAACCAGCGTGCGGGCGCCGCGATTCCTTGACGAGCACTCGGCGGGCGTTCAGCGTCTGCTCTCGCAGTTCCGGCCGCGACTGGCCGAACCGATGCCGCGCCGCGAGCTTCGGGCCGAAGCGATCGTCGCGCTCGCGTTCCTGCTCGTGGCGGTCCCGCTGGCGGCGTTGACCCCCGAGAGCGGAAGCCGCTCGCCGGCGGTCGTGGTGCTGTTCGTCGCGCTGTACGCCGCGATGTCGAAGATCGAGTTCGACGTCGGGGGCGGCTACGGCGTCCCGACTCAGCTCGTTCTGGTCCCGATGCTCTTCGCGTTGCCGCCGGGATGGGTGCCTCTGCTGGTCGCGGCGGGGATGGTCGCCGGCACGCTCCCGTCGATTCTGCGCGGGACACGCAACCGTGACCGCGCCGTTGTCGTCGTCTCCGACTCATGGCACGCGGTCGGGCCGGCGCTCGTGTTCGTGCTCGCCGGAATCACGACGCCGCGCTGGTCCGACTGGGCGGTGTTGCTCGGCGCGCTCGGCGCACAGCTTGCCGGTGACCTCGCCGCAACCGTGGCGCGTGAGTGGCTTCGACTCCGGGAGATCCCGACGCTCACCGTGCGGCTGCTGAGCTCCGTCTATCTGACCGACATCTGCCTGAGCCCGATTGGGTTCGCGATCGCGTTCGCCGCGGTCGGGCATCCGGCCGCCGCGCTGATCGCGGTGCCGCTCGGCGGCTTGCTGACCTTCTTCGCGCGCGACCGGCGGGCCCGCATGCGGGCCGCCGTTGAGCTGAGCCACGCGTATCGCGGTACGGCGTTGCTGCTCGGAGACGTCGTCGAGGCGGACGACAAGTACACCGGCAGCCACAGCCGCGCCGTGGTCGAGCTCGTGATGGCGGTGGGACCGAGGATCGGCCTGGACGAGGAACAGCTACGCCGGCTCGAGTTCGCAGCCCTGCTCCACGACGTCGGCAAGATCGCGATCCCCAACGAGATCATCAACAAGTCCGGTCCGCTGACACACGAGGAACGCGCCGTCGTCGAGACGCACCCGGTCGTCGGACAGAGGATGCTCGAGAACGTGGGGGGCGTCCTCAGCGAGGTCGCGGCGATCGTCCGTTCCTGCCACGAGCGCTACGACGGGCGGGGATACCCGGACAGGCTCGCGGGCAGCGCGATCCGAATCGAGGCCAGGATCGTCGGCTGCTGCGACGCGTTCAACGCGATGACGACGGACCGGCCCTACCGCGCTGCGATGTCGCTCGAGGACGCGCGGAGCGAGCTGCTCGCCCACCGCGGCACGCAGTTTGACCCCGAGGTCGTCGACTGCCTGTTGTCGGTTTCGGCCCCCGAGCATCACCTGGGCGCGGCGGCAAGTCCGCCGCGGTCACCGGCCCTCGCTCTCCAGCAGTAGCGTCACCGGGCCGTCGTTGACGAGCTCCACCGCCATCATCGCCCCAAACACGCCGCGGCGGGCGCCGAGCCGCTCGCAGAAGCGCTCGTACAGCGGCTCGGCGTGCTCCGGCGCCGCGGCCTCGACGTAGCTCGGCCGGTTCCCCCGGCGGACGTCGCCGTACAGCGTGAACAGGCTGACGCACAGAACCTCGCGGTCGCCGAGCGGCTCGTTCATCCGCCCGTCGGCGTCCGGGAAGACGCGCAGCGCCGTGACCTTGTCCGCGAGCCAGTCGGCATCGCCCTCCGCGTCGCCGTCCTTGACTCCGAGCAGTACGAGCAGCCCTGGGCCGATCGCCGAGACGGCTGCGCCGTCGACGCTGACCGAGGCGCGGCTGACGCGCTGGATCAGGGCCCGCATTCCCGCAACTCGGCGGCCGCCTGTTCGGGCGCGACGATGTCGAGGTTGACGCCAGCGCCCAACTCGAGTCCGGCGAGGTGCGTGAGCCGCGGGAGGATGTCGATCCGCCAGCAGAAGTGCTCGGCTCCGCGCGGCGCGGTCCGGATCCAGAGGTTCAGCGGCGGCGCAGCGCCGAGCCGGCGGGCGAGCCTACCGAGCGCGTCGTGCAGCATCGCCGCTCCGGTCGGCCCGTCGTCCTCGAACCGCGCCCGGGGCGTGCGGGGCGCGATCATGAGCTGGAACGGGACCCGCCCGGCGTAGGCTGCGATCAGCACCGTGTCCCCGTCGATCGCGACGATCCGCTCGCGCCGGCGGACCTCCTCCTGCACGAGGTCGGCGAGTAGGTTGCCGCCCATCGTCCGGGTCGCGTACTCGCCGAAGCGCTCGCGCTCACGGGCGATCGCCGTGGGCACGAAGTCGAGCGCATAGAGCTGTGCGTGGGTGTGCGGTAGCGAGGCGCCCGCCTCGCGCCGCTCGTTGACGATCACGTGCACGTACGCCGCCTCCGGGTGCGCGCGGATCCGCTCACGCCAGACCTCGGCGGCCACCGCGACCTGCTCGACGGCCAGCTGCGACAGCGAGACCACCGGCTTCGGAGAATTGATCACGACCTCGTGTGCGCCGCGCGCCGGGGCTGCCCAGAACAGATCCGAGTTGGCCTCGGGCGGGGGGTCCGGTGAGTCCTCGCTCAGTGCCGGGTAGAGGTTGGGCACCACCCGGACGACCCAGCCGCGAGTGTTCGGCGCGCCGCCGCCCGGCCTGACCGCGTACAGCTCGGGTGGGGTGCGGTCCTCGTGGCCCTCGGCAAACGGATCTGACTCTGGGTCGATCGCCGGCGCCGGCGTGGAGGACAGCTCACCGCCTGGCCGCCCGGCCCTGTCCCCAGCGATGATCGCCCGCTGTCCCGTCAGCGGGTCGATCCGAATCTCGGGCAACTACCCGAGCTCCTTCTCCATCGCGATGTGCTCGATCGCTGCCTCTCTGAAGACACTGCCGCGGGTCCGGTAGCCGGCGTTCTCGTAGAGCTGCTGGGCGTAGGTCTGCGCGTGCAGCACGAGCCGCCGGCCGCCGGCCTGGCGGGTCTCGGCCTCGGCCTCCTCGAGCAGCGCGGTGGCGATCCCGCGGCGG
>DATKFF010000432.1:0-8678 GCA_035511595.1 Solirubrobacteraceae bacterium
CTGCTCCCGGAGCCGGTCGGCCTCGGCATAGTCGCGGGCCTCCCGCGCGCGCTCGCGTGCGTCAAGCAGTTCGCGCACCTGATCGGGCGGAACGGCGACCTCGACCGTTAATAGGTTGTGGAGTCCAAGAACCTCGAGCATCTCCCGCAGGTCCGCCGAGCCGACCGGCTCGCTCGAGCGATTGGCCTCCCTAACCCAGTCGAACACCGCCGCCAGCGCGGCCGGTGTGTTGAAGTCGTCGGCCAGCGAGTTGAAAAAGCGCTGCCTCAGCGGCGCCGACCATTCCGGCGAGGGTCCGTCGTGCAGGCGCCGCGCCGCCTCTCGGATCCGGTGCACGCGAGCGGCGGCTTCCTCCATCCGCTCGTCGTCGAACTCGATCGGCTGGCGGTAGTGACCCCCGATGAAGTACATGATCAGGGCGTCGCGTCCGTACGCGTCGAGCGCCTGGTACAGCAGGAAGATGTTGCCGACGGACTTGGCCATCTTCGCCTGGTCGAGGCGGACCATCCCGTTGTGCACCCACATCCGCGTGAGCTCGACCCCATGCGCAGCGCGGGTTTGGGCGGCCTCGTTCTCGTGGTGGGGGAACACCAGGTCCGACCCGCCGCCGTGGATCTCGAAGTCGAGCCCCAGCAGCTCCTCGGCCATCGCCGAGCACTCGATGTGCCAGCCCGGCCGCCCCGGGCCCCACGGCGAGTCCCAGACGGTGTCCTCGCCCGGCTTGTGCGCCTTCCACAGGGCGAAATCGAGCGGGTCGTGCTTGTGCTCGGTCCCCTCCACCCCCTCGCCCTGGTCCATGTCGTTGACGTGGCGATGGGAGACCTCACCGTATTCCGGGTAACTACGTACGTGGAAGTACACGTCCCCTGCTTCCGCATAGGCATGTCCCCGCTCGACCAGTCGCTCGATCAACCCGACTATTCCTTCGATCGTCTCGCTCGCGAGCGGCTCATGGTCGGGACGTCCGAGCCCCAGTCGGTCGGTGTCGGCGATGTAAGCGGCCGTCATCTCGCGCGCCAGCTCGGCGCTGTCGATACCGAGCTCAAAGGCGGCCGCGTAGATCTTGTCGTTGATGTCCGTGACATTGATCACAAGGTCGACGTCATATCCCTCGTGGGCCAGGAACCGCTTCAACAGCGAGAACACGACGTACGGCCGCGCGTTGCCCACGTGGATTCGGCCGTAGACCGTCGGTCCGCACACGTACACCCCGACCTGCCCCGGCTCCCGCGTCTCGATCGGCCGGATCTGGTCGGTCCGCGTGTCGTGCAGCTGAACTTTTTTTCCCAAGATCCGCGAACCCTAGCGGCGGCCGACGCGTCCGGCCGGGACGAAAGGTAGGGTGCCGCCGGTGGCTGGGACGCCTCCCGAGAGCAAGCGGCTCGAGATCGTGAACGACGGGTTCCGCTCCCTCCCGGATCGCTACCTGGGAGCCGACAAGGGCTTCGACGCGACCTACCACATCAAGCTCTGCGACCTCGGGCACACCTGGGAGGTCCGCTGTACGAGTCACGGCGCGCGCGTGCGGAAGGGCGCCACCCGCCGCGCCCCCGACGTCACGATCACGACCGACGCGACCACCTGGATAGGGCTGCGCCGCGGCGATCTGTCGGGGATCGACGCCTTCCAGCGCCGGCTGCTCGGAGTCCGCGGCAACCTCGACTACGCGATCGGGTTCGAGGGGATGTTCCGGCTGCCCGGCGGCCGGCCGCCGCTGCTGCACATCCACGATGTGCCGGTCGGGCGCCACCGGATCTCAACCCTGACGATGGGCAGCGGTCCTGACGTCGTGCTCCTGCACGGCCTTGGCAGCACCCGCGCCTCACTGTTCGAGACCGCCGCCGAGCTGAGCCACCACTACAGGGTCCACGCCCCGGACCTGCCCGGTTTCGGCTCGTCCAGCAAGCCGTCGCTCGGCGGCTACAACGCGCGCTGGTTCGCACAGATCATGCTCGGGTGGATGGACGAGCTCGGGATCGGCACCGCCAGTGTGGTCGGCAACTCGATGGGCGGCCGGGTCGCAATCGAGCTGGGGCTCCAAGCCCCTCAGCGAGTCGACGCGCTCGGACTCCTGTGTCCGGCGGTCGCGTGGGTGCGCCGAGGCCTGCATCCGATCGTACGCCTGCTGCGTCCCGAGTTCGGACTCCTCCCGCACGGCTTCCGCCGCTCGACCGTCGCCTCCCAGTTCCGGAACATCTTCTACGACCGCGACGTGCTCGATCCGGCCGTCGGCGATCTGATCGTCGACGAGTTCCGCCGCATCTACCACAGCCCGGGGGCGCGCTATGCGTTCCTCGCGAGCGCCCGCAACATCTATCTCGAGGCGCCGTTCGGCAGGGGCGGGTTCTACCCACGCCTGGCGCAGCTCGAGCCGCCGGCACTGTTCATCTGGGGCACGCACGATCCCCTGGTCCCGCCGGCCTTCGGCCGCCACGTCCGCCAGTGGCTACCCGACGCCGAGCAGGTCACGATCGAGCGCTGTGGCCACGTCCCGCAGGTTGAGGCTCCCGAGCAGACCAACCGGCTCTTGATGAGCTTCTTCGCGGGTGCGGCGAGTTCGCAGACGGCGGCGGCACGTGCGCTCCGCGCCGACGCCCGCGCCGCCTAGAGCGCCTAGGATCCCCTGCATGGCGTCCACCGGTGTGGTCAGGGCACCAAGCCGCAACGGGCACGCGCGCAGCGAGCCCGCGAACGGTCACGAGCACGGCTCCCGCGGCTCGCTGCTGGGGAGGGTCGCCGGCCAGCTGGCCGCCCAGGTCCAGCGCCGGTTGCCACGCGGCGACCTCGACGAGCGTGATCCCGACTTCATCCGTGAGCGACTGCCGCTGATGTGGTTGATCGCGAGCGTCTGGTTCCGAGGCGAAGTCCGTGGTCTGGGCAACATCCCGGACTCGGGGCCGGTGCTGCTCGTCGGCAACCACTCGGGCGGCAACATGACCCCCGACACGATCCTGTTCACGCTGGCGTTCAGCACCTTCTTCGGGGTCGAGCGCCGCTTCTACCAGCTCGCCCACAACCTGGTGCTCGCGAGCCCGGCGCTCGGGTCATTGCGCAAGTTCGGCACCGTTGCCGCCTCCCCGTCAAACGCCGAGGAGGCGCTCGAGACGGGCGCGGCGCTGCTTGTATACCCGGGCGGCGACTACGAGGTGCACCGGCCGAGCTGGGAGGGCAACAAGGTCGACTTCGGTGGCCGCAAGGGCTTCATCAGGCTCGCGCTCGAGCAGGGCGTGCCGATCGTGCCCGTGGTCGCGGTCGGCGGCCAAGAGACCGCGCTGTTTCTCACCCGCGGCGAGCGGCTCGCGAGGCTCCTGTGGCTCGACCGCCTGCTGCGTCTGAAGGTCCTGCCGATCTCGCTCGCGTTGCCGTGGGGCCTGAATATCGGCGACATGCTCGGCCACGTCCCGCTGCCGGCGAAGCTCACGATCGAGACGCTTCCCGCAATCGACCTGCGGGAGGAGTTCGGACCCAACCCGGACATCGACGACGTCTACGACCACCTGATCCGACTGATGCAGGAGACCCTGGACGCGCTCGCCTCCGAGCGCCGGCTGCCGGTGCTCGGATGAGGGTCGGCGCAAGCACCAGGGTGATCGCGCCGATCGATCGGGTGTGGGAGTTCGTCGCCGACCCCGAGCGCGTGCTCGGCTTCATGTCGGGCGTGACCCGCTGGGAGGTGGAGGGCGATCGCCGCACCGGCCTCGGAGCCCGCTACCGCGTCCTGTTTCGGGTCGGCGCGGCTGAGATCGGCGGCCTGATCGAGGTTGTCGAGTTCGAGGAGCCGTGCGAGTTCGCCTGGACCTCGGTGCTCGGGATCGACCAGCGCGGCCGCTGGCGGCTGCGCGAGCTCCCGGGTGGTCATACCAAGGTGGAGCTCCGGATGGCGTACGGCGTCGCCGGCTCCGGACGCTCCGGCTGGATCGCCGAGCGAGTGGCGGCGCCGACGGTGACGGGACACCTGAGGCGCACGCTGAGCCAGCTCAAGCGAATAATCGAGTACGAGCAGTTGCGCGAGCGTGCGGCCGCCCGGCGCGCGGCCACGCGTCCCGTCCAGACGTAGACCCGCACCGGCGTCGACGTGTGGATTCCTGCTCTTTGCAGGAATTCTTGCAAGACGTCGTTCTGGAGCAGTGGCGTCATTCGGTTCGATAGGGTCGCCCGCCTCGAGGCGCCCGAAGCCATGCCCCACCCAGGACGACATCCCTCGCTGTTGCGCGTGGCCGCGGCCGCGCTCGCCGTCGTCGGTGTCTTGTCCGGCAGCGACCTGACCGCCCTCAGCGCCGGCGACCTACAGAGCCAGATCTCCGCCGGCCAGTCCGCCGCCGGTTCGCTTCAGTCCCAGATCGCCGCCGACGACGCTCAGATCCGGCGGACCACCGGCGGGCTCGAAGCGGCCCGGCGGCAGCTCGGCGCGCTCCAGCAGCAGCTGAGCCAGCGCGAGGCGCAGCTCGGCGCCGTCCAGGACTCGCTGATCGCCGCCCGCGACCACCTCGTAGACCTCGAGAACCGTCTGCGGTTGGCTGCCTCGGCTCTGGCCTCGAACCTCGTCGCACGGTACGAGGGAACACAGCCGGACCTGCTGACCGTGATCCTCGAGGCAAGGGGCTTCACCGACCTACTCGAGCGGGTCAGCTTCCTCGACCGAGTCGGCCACGAGGACGCGCGGGTGATCGTCGCAACCAAGGTGGCGCGGACGGCGGTGCGGCGACAGGCCACCGCGCTGGCGGCACTCGAGCGCCGCGACCGGGCCCTGACCGAGCAGGTGCTGGCCCAGCGCAATCAGGTCGCCGCGCTCCAGGCGGCGCTGCTCGCGCGGCAGCTCGCCGAGACCCGCGCGCGCAACGGCGCCGCCTCACGGCTCAGCGCCCTGAACACGCGGCTGCACACGCTCGAGGCTCGAGCCGCGGCGGAGGCGGCCCGTGCCGCGGCCGCAGGGAACGCGGGCGTCGGCGGGATCGCGGTCGACACCGGCGGGATGGTCCAGGCGCCGCCCGGGGCGCCCGCGGCCGTGGCCCAGGTGATCGCCGCCGGCAACGCGATCGCGACGCTGCCCTACATCTATGGCGGCGGCCACGCGTCCTTCCACGCCAACGGATATGACTGCTCGGGGTCCGTGAGCTACGCCCTCGCGGCGGCGGGCCTGGTCAGCGCGCCGATGGTCTCCGGGGACTTCGAGAACTGGGGCGATTCGGGGCCCGGGCGGTGGATTACGGTCTACGCGAACGCCGACCACGTCTGGATGGAAGTCGCGGGCTGGCGCTTTGACACCGTCGCCCAGGCCGAGTCGGGTACGCGCTGGGCGCGTGGGGGCGGCGAGTTCAGCGGCTTCGTGGTCCGGCACCCGCCCGGGCTCTGAGTCCGGTCACTTTTCGTTAACACAACCGACGCGAGCCGGCGAGGCGCGTCCCTATGATGCCGCGCGTGGATATCCACGACCCGCTTGAAGCGGAGCGTTTTGCTGCGCTTCACCCCGACGAGTACCAGACGCGCCGTGACTTTCTCCAGCGCACGGCGGTCGCCGCCGGGCTCACGGCGGGCCTCGGGCTGGCGCTCGATCCTGACGCAGTGATCGCAGAGGCCGCGCGCCGCCAGCGTGAGGTCGCGCTCCCCTCGCCGCGCAATCTCCCGATCGACACGTTCGTCGTGCTGATGATGGAGAACCGTTCCTTTGACCACTACCTGGGGTGGTTGCCGGGAGCCGACGGCCGCCAGGCGGGTCTTCACTACACCGACAGCCACGGCCACAGCTATGCCACCCACCGGCTGGTGAACAACTACCAGGGGTGTGGGTTCCTCGATCCCGACCACTCCTGGCAGGGCGGCAGGACCGAGCTCGACGGCGGTCGGATGGACGGATTCCTGCGCGCGCAGAGCGACGTCTTCTCGATCGGCTATTACACCGACGCGGACCTGCCGTTCACGCCCCATGTCGCCAAGGCGTTCACTGCGTTCGACCGGTTCTTCTGCTCGATCCTCTCCTCGACGTATCCCAACCGCGAGTACATGCACGCGGGCCAGTCCTACGGGATGATGGACAACTCGCTGCCGACCGCCTCCGGCGGTTTCCCCGACACGACGATCTTCGCTGCGCTGTCGAAGGCCGGCGTCTCGAACCACTACTACTACACGGATCTGCCCGTGTCGTCGTTCTGGGGGCAGGCCGGGCTCGCGCGCTCCAGCCAGGTGCAGCAGTACTACGAGCAGGCCGCCGCGGGGACGCTCCCGGCGCTGTCGTTCGTCGACCCCTCGTTCAACGGCGAGGACCAGGGCACCTCCGGCGACGAGCACCCGCACGGCGACGTTCGCGTCGGCCAGGCCTTCATCTCGGACGTCGTGCACGCGTTCATGGAGTCGCCGCAGTACGAGCGCGGGGCGCTGTTCATCGTCTACGACGAGTGGGGCGGATTCTTCGACCACGTGGTCCCGCCACGCGTTCCGGACCTCCGCCCGAGCGCCGACATCAACAAGGACTTTGGCCAGATGGGCTTCCGGATCCCCGCCGTCGTGGTGTCGCCGTACGCCCGCCGCGGGCACGTTGACCACTCGATCTACGGGTTCGAGTCGATCCTGAAGATGATCCGCTACCGCTACGCGCTGCCGCCCCTGACCCCGCGCGACCTGTACGCCAACAACATCGCGGCCTCCTTTGACTTCAAGTCAAAGCCGGCACCCGCGCCCCAGCTGCCGTCACCGCCCGACGTGATCTCGTCTGCGTGCAGCGGCTCCTCCCCTGCCGACACGGGCGGTGCCGGCGTCGACGACGGCTCGGTGATCGGGATGCCGCCGGGCTCGCAGATCGGCGCGGAGCAGCCGAAGCGGCCAAAGCCGCACGACCTCCAGAACCTGCTGACCTCCGGCTACCTCGAGCGGCTCGGCTTCAAGTACCGCCCGGCGACCCCGGCGACGATGTTCCGTCACCCCTCGAAGCTGGGGATGCGCGCTTGATTGGAGCACGACGGGCCGCGCTGCTCGGGGTCGGGCTCGCGGCGGTGCTGCCGACCGGCCTCGCCGGCGCCGACAGCTTCACGCCGGTGCGACTGACGATCACCGTCCCCCCGGTCGCGCGGATGCACCAGCCGCTGGCGATCCGCGTGGCGGTGAGCACCGACCCCGGCGCGCTCGACGACCGCAGCGGACCGGTGCGGGTCCGCGTGAAGCTGGCCGGCGAGTGCGGCGGCACGTACCAGTACACCTCGGGATCCGTCCTGCTCGACAAGCAGCTCAATCCCCAGCCGAGCACCGGACGCGCTTACTCCGCACTCGCCCGGGGCTCCGGCAGGCCGACGGCGTACGGGCTGCAGACGGTCTGCGTGTGGCTCGACGACGCCGGCGGCCGTACCTGGGCTAGCGACCAGTCGATGCAGGTGAACGTCTCCCGCGCGTGCACGACCGCCGCGGCCCGCTACGACGCCGCCCGCAGGCGGCGGCGCAAGCAGGCGGCTGCCGACCGCCGGGCGGCCCGGCGCGCGTGCGGCGCGGGAGTCTCGCTGTGAGGCGGGCGCTCGTGCTCGCGGCGCTGGCGGTGAGCGGCGCGCTCGTACCGAGCTCCGCGGCCGCGGCGGGACTGCCCGCGATCCGGCACGTGTTCGTGATCGTGCTTGAGAACGAGTCCGCCTCGACCACCTTCGGCACCAACTCCCCAGCGCCATATCTCGCGAAGACGCTGACGAGCGAGGGCGCGTACCTGCCTAACTACTACGGGACCGGTCACGAGAGCAACGACAACTACATCTCGATGATCTCGGGGCAGGCGCCCAACCCGCAGAACCAGGGGGACTGCCAGATCTTCGACGACTTCACGCCCGACACGATCGGGGCATACGGTCAGGCGATGGGCAGCGGCTGCGTGTTTCCCTCCGATGTGAAGACGATCGCGGACCAGCTCGACGCCGCCGGCCTGACGTGGCGCGACTACAACCAGAGCATGGGCGCCAATCCGAGCCGTGAGCCGTCGGTCTGCGCGCACCCGGGCATCAACCAGCAGGACGGCACGCAGACCGCAACCGCAGCCGACCAGTACGCGACGCGTCACAACCCGTTCGTGTACTTCCATTCGATCATCGACGACACCACTCTGTGTGACAGCCATGTCGTCAACCTGAATCTGCTGCCGCAGGACCTGGCCTCGGCCGCCAGCACACCGAACTACGTGTTCATCACGCCCGACCTGTGCGGCGATGGCCACGACGCCACCTGCGCCGACCCGACCCGCCCCGGCGGATTCGCCGGGATCGACCAGTTCCTGCAGCAGTGGGTGCCGCGGATCGTCGGCTCGCGGGCGTTCCGAGACCAGAACGGACTCCTGGCGATCATCTTCGACGAGGGGGCCAATGCCAACGACTCCAGCTCGTGTTGCGGCGAGATCCCGGGCCCGAACAGCCCGGAGCCCGGCATCAACGGTCTCGGCGGCGGCAACACCGGCGCCGTGCTGCTTTCCCCGTGCATCACCCCACGCACCGTCTCGAAGGTGGCGTACAACCACTACACGCTGCTGCGCAGCATCGAGGACCTGTTCGGGCTCCAGCACCTCGGCTACGCCCAGCTGCCTGGCGAGCAGTCGCTCGGCTCGGACGTCTTTAACCGCCCGTGCCAGGTCGCACCCGTGGTGAGCCTGCGGGCGCCGCCACTGGCCTCCGCCGCCGGCACCGGCCCAAGGCTGCCGCTCAGCTGGAGCGGCGCCG
>DATKFF010000433.1:0-2909 GCA_035511595.1 Solirubrobacteraceae bacterium
GCCGAGTAGGCGATGAGAACTGCGGCGCCCGCCCACGCCGCGTCGTAGATACCCCGGTCATGAGTGTGCTCGAGAGCTTGAACCGAAGAGATCGCATCGGCGACCCCAATCGCCGTCAGCCCGACCCCGAGCGCCAGCCACATCCGACCCGGGCGCCAGTCCATCAGGACAAACAGCCCGAGGACAGACCCGACGAGCACCGCGTCTCCCAGCGGATAGGCAAAATTCAGCACAATGGCCAGCCCCGATGCGCTCGAGTGCTCCGCGACGGGCTGCAGGAATAGAGCCACCCAGGGCGTCGCGACGAGCAGCATCACAGTGATGCCGTCAACCCATCGATCAAGCTGGAAGCCCGGGATCCGCTCTCTAACCAGGAGGACGAGCGCAGCGACGATCAGGGGGTACCACGCTAGCCAGAACACGTCGGAGATGCTCGTCAGCGGTGGCGCAGCGGAGCCACCGAACCGAATGCTCCAGATCGTGTCGCCGATGGCCCAGCTTGCCAGCGCGAGGGCGATCAGCAGCCACGGCGCGCGGCTCCCGGTTGCGCGCGACGCTCCTCCGACGCAGGCGATCGCGGCGCACCACAGCAGCGCGTCGTTGATCCAGTAGTCAAAAAGACCGTCGGCCGCCCGACCGCCAAGCCCCAGGCCCTGGTGCACCGCGTAAAGCGCCACCACCACTGCGAGGACCGGCCAGACAACTCCGATGGGCGGAAGACGCAGAGATGCGCCCCACCGCCGGGCGGCTTGGATCTCCACAGTAGGAGACTAGCTGGAGGGCAGCTCGCGGTTTCCTACGCGACAACAGCGGCTGACTCCCACTCGCTTGCGGTACGCGAGCTCATCCTCGTCGGCGAGCTTGTCCTTGTTCAAAGCCCGCGCGCGGCAGGGGGGACGCCTCCGTTAAGGGGAGGGGTAGCCCCTAGCCAGAGATCCTGCGTCTTTTCTCCCTGGCGCCCTGAGGTACGTTTGCGAGAGCGCCTCGGCGAGCGCTCGTTCGTGCTGCTGGGTGGCACCACTCCAGCTGACTGTCACCGTGAGGAGCCGCACGCCGTCGGTGCTCATCAGCTGTGTCTCAGCCGGGAACCAGTCTGCCTCGAGCCCAAGGCCGCTTACGGACTCGGCGACGGGCGCCGCACGCCCGGGGAGGAACGCCTGAGTCGCCTCGATCGCCGTCCGCTCGAGCCGGAAGTAGGGCTGTGGCGACGTATCGACGTCTGCCGTCACTTCGACGCGCTTGCCGTTGGCAACGCGGACGCTGAACGAGCATTCGGGCATCGAGTTGTTGCCCGTGGAGGCGGCAGCGGCGATGCCGCTCGCTTGAACCGCGAGGAAGCGAGCGATCGCTTCGCGAGCCTCAGGCAGACATACGCTGGCCGCCGGGCGGGCCGAGGAGCGAGCGGCCGAGGCATGTCTTGCAGGCCCCGATTGGCCGCACCCAGAGAGCGATAACACGACCGCGCAAAGGCCAGCGGCCGCGGCACGAAGGTGGCCGGGAATCGGGGTGACAGGCCCGACCGGATTGCTCGACACGGGATGCACTCCTTCAACGGCGGCGAGCGGCTCATCTTCGCATCCTCATCCGCAAAGCCACACGAGGCGCCGTCGCTTTCGCGTGGGGTCAGTCGTGAACGGTCGTCGCGAACGGCGGATGCCCGTCGGCAAGGCGGTCGTCAGCCGCGGGTGACCCGGGCGCCCAGGCGAGCCGCCCAAGAGGGCGGGCTCCGTTTCTTGCTACGCCGCCAAAGCTTGGGTCTCGGTGAGTTTCCGCGTGCGGGCAACCGGCTGAAAAGCCGGGCCTGCGTGCGAACGCCGGGCCGTCCGCCCTACTTCTTCCCGCCCCGCCCGAACCGTGACATCAGGCGTTTCAGCCTGCTCCGGATCTCCTGGCTCGCATCGGCGGCGATCCTGCCGGCCGTGTCGTCGGTTTTGACGATCCCCAGCTCCTCGTCCGTCGGGCGCACGGGGCCCCCTCGGGCGACTGTCTCGGCGGCCTCCGCGCGGTAGCCCGCGCGACGGGCCTTGGCCGCTTCGATCTGCGCCCGCAGGAGGGCGACGTGGTCGTCGGGATCAGGGGTGGCAGGGGTTGCGTCGGCGTCGTCGGTCATATACGCATTCCAGCATGTATCAGGTCGTGCCGGTCCGAGATTCCCACCACTGCTCCAAGCCCGTTATTGGCGGTCGACGCGCCCGTGCGACAGCGGCGGTGTCTGCCGCATGACCTCGGCTGGTCACGCAGGCGGCCGGGGTTCGAGGGCTTCATCCGCACGCTCGGGACGCCATCGCGTCCCTGCGGTCCTGGACGCGCCCAACGGACTGTGATCACGCCGGGGGCGTAGGCTGCCCGAATGACGCTTCATCGGCCCTCGACCGCATTTGGTGGCCTGTTGGTACCGCCGCTCGCGCTGGCGAACGGGAGTCTCATCTTTCTCGTCGTCGTCGTCGTGATCTTCGTCGCCATCGCTTACGGCTATTACACGGTGAGGGGAAGCGGCATCAGCCAGACGCCTTACCGGAAGCCCGACGGCCCGCCGGAATCGCCGAGCGAACTCGCTCACGACATCACACAAGAGGTCGGCAACTGGGAACGGGGCACCGAGGGCCACCACGGTCGCCACCGACCGACGACCGCTCGCGAACCCACCGACCCTCTCGTAGCCGATGCCCTCCGTCATTGGCGGCGGGGAGCGGCTCCGCTCGCACGGCTCGAGCCGCCGGTCGGTCCGACAGATCACGTGATAGGTCCGGCCGACGCCACCACCGTCACGATCTACGTCGATCTGGCCTCCGAGCCGTGCCGCGGGGCCTATCTGCTGTTGTCTGATCTGGCCCAGCGACGGCCCTTGCGGATCGCCGTGCGACACCTGCCTCTGGCTGACGTTCACGCGCTCGCTCTTCCTGCCGCCG
>DATKFF010000434.1:0-2492 GCA_035511595.1 Solirubrobacteraceae bacterium
CGGGCACGAGGTTCGAGTTGGCGATCAGCACCCGCGGGGCCCACTCGTGGGTGGTGAAGACCCCGACCGGCTTCCCCGACTGAACCAGCAGCGTCTCATCGCCCGCCAGCCCGCGCAGCGTGCGCACGATCGCGTGAAAGGCCTCCCACGAGCGGGCCGCGCGGCCGGTGCCGCCGTAGACGACGAGCTCGGCGGGGTTCTCGGCAACGTCCGGGTCGAGGTTGTTCATCAGCATCCGGAGCGCCGCCTCCTGCGGCCAGCCCCGGCAGGAGATCTCGGTGCCCCGCGGGGCGCGTACTTCGGGGGCGGGGCTCACCGCAGCGCCCCGATCGCCACCGCGACCGCGTCGAGCAGCTCATCGGAGCCGGCGAGCGCCTCTGCCGCCGCGAGCTCCGGGGCGAGGAAACGGTCCACGCCCGGACCTTCGACTCGCGCACGAACCGCCGCCAGCGCCGCGGCAGTCCCCGGCCCGGGGCGAAGCGGGGCGCGCAGGTCGAGCGCTCGAGCGGCGCAGGTGAGCTCGACCGCGAGGATCCGCGTGAGGTTCGCCAGCGAGCTGCGCAGCTTCCGCGCCGCTCCCCAGCCCATCGACACGTGGTCCTCCTGCATCGCGCTGGTCGGCAGTGAGTCGACGCTCGCCGGCGCCGCCAAGCGACGGTTCTCGGCGACCATCGCGGCCTGCGCGTAATGCGCCAGCATCAGGCCCGAGTTGACGCCGGGATCGTCGGCGAGAAACGGGGGGAGCCCCTGCGAGCGCGCGGGGTCGAGCAGGCGGTCCGTACGCCGTTCGGCGATCGCGCCCAGGTCGGCCGCAGCGATCGCCAGAAAGTCGCAGACGTACGCCACCGGCGCGCCGTGGAAGTTGCCGCACGACTCGACGCGGCCATCCGGCAGGACCATCGGGTTGTCGATCGCGGCGCCGAGCTCGGCCGCCGCGACCGTCTCGGCGTGGCCGAGCGTGTCGCGACCGGCGCCCGCAACCTGGGGCGCACACCGCAACGAATATGCATCCTGAACGCGAGGGTCGCCCTCGCGATGACTCGCAACGATCTCGGACTGCGCCAACAGAGCTTGCAGGTTGGCCGCGCTCGCGGCCTGCCCGGGCTGTGGGCGGAGCTCCAGAAGATCTGCCGCGTAGGCGCGGTCGGTCCCCAGCAACGCCTCCACTGACATCGCCGCGGTCAGATCGGCGACCCGCAGCAGTCGCGCGAAGTCGTCACAGGCCAGGACCAGCATCGCCAGCATCCCGTCGGTGCCATTGACCAGCGCGAGGCCCTCTTTCGGTCCGAGCGTGATCGGGTCGATGCCGGCACTTGCAAGCGCCTCGGTGGCGGGACGCCGCACGCCGTCGGGACAATCCACCTCTCCCTCCCCGATCAGCGCCAGCGCGCAATGCGCCAGGGGCGCGAGATCGCCGCTGGCTCCGAGCGAGCCGTACTCAGGTACCACCGGAGTGAGGCCCGCGTTGAGCATCTCGAGCAGCGTCTGCGCCACGACCGGTCTCGTTCCCGAGCAGCCCATGGCCAGCGTCCGCGCACGCAGCAGCATCATTCCGCGAACGACCTCGCGCTCGATTGGATCGCCCATCCCGGCTGCGTGCGAGCGAATCAACGCCCGCTGAAGCTCCTCCCGCCGTTCTGGCGGGATGCGGACGAGCGCGAGCGACCCAAACCCGGTGGTGACGCCGTAGGCCGACTCCTCGGAGTCGGCCAGCTCGGCGACCACCGCGGCGCTCTGCGCCATCGCCGCGAGCGCGTCGTCGGTGAGGAGAACCGGCGCGTCGCGCCGAGCGACGGCGACGATGTCAGCGGCGCTCAGACCGTGCCGGCCGAGCTCGATCACGTCCATCCGCGCGGCGCGAGCTGGATCTCTCTGGATGCTGCTCATCTCGCATGCACAATATTCCGACGGATGTCCGCCGACTATTGCGGCCGAGCGACGAGGCGGTTACGGGCGCGTCAACAATCGGCCGACGCGCCCGGATCCAGCGTCAGGCCAGCGAACGACGTCCGCCGACGAGCGCAATCACGGCCAGAACCGCGATCAGGAACAGCAACGGGTGAATCGCGATCCCGCCGACAAGCGCCAGTACAAGCAGAAGGACTGCCAGCGCAAGAAGCATCCTGCAACCTCCTATCCGTTTGACTGGAGAAGGCTGCCCCGTCACGACCGGGTGTAAGCCCGTCAGCGAGTAGTGAGCGGCTGACGCTCCCACTGTGTCCGTAGGCGGTCGAACAGGCGCCAGTCGATCGGGCCATCCGCGACCGGTGGCGGGGGAGGCTCGTCCGGCGGCGGGCCGGGTCGCCGCCAGTCATCGCCGCCGCTCCCGTCGTCCCTTCCGGGCAAGCTGAAGACCGTATAGCCCGAGACAAGACCTCCGAGGATCGCCACGGGCAGCGCGTATGGTCCGGGCAGCAGTCCGAATAAGCCGGCGGCCAGGCACGCGAGGCCCAGGGTGCCGATCGGCCGTGTCAGCCAATTCATCCTCGTGG
>DATKFF010000435.1:0-4573 GCA_035511595.1 Solirubrobacteraceae bacterium
CGCGGCATTCGGCTACCTCCCGCTGGCGCTCCTGGCGGTGACGATCGCCGCGCCGCTGACGATGTTGCTCCTGTCGGCCTCCGACCAAATGGCGGCGGTCGTCTCGTCGGCCGCGGGCCACCAGAGTGCGGGATTCCTCGACGACGCGAGCGGCGTCATCGGCGCGCTCACGCGCCTATCGGAGTCGCCATTCCTCGCCTTCTTCGCCGGCTTGCTGACGGTCGCGGCGGCGATGGCGCTCTGGCTCGAGCTGATGGTGCGTGCGGCGGCGGTCTACGTGATCGTGCTGCTGCTGCCGCTCGCATTCGCCGCGTTCGTGTGGCCGGCGCGCCGGGTGTGGGCGATTCGGTCGGTCGAGTTGCTTGTGGCGCTGATCCTCTCGAAGTTCGTGATCGTGGCCGTGCTTTCGCTTGGTGGTGCGGCGTTCAGCCAGAGCGTTCTACACAGCGTCAGCGGGATGCTCGCGGGGGTCGCGCTGCTGACGCTCGGAGCGTTTGCGCCCTGGGCGCTGCTCAAGCTGCTCCCGGTGACGGAGCTCGCCAGCGCTGCCGCGGGCTCGCTCCGGCACGACGCCAAGGGCGCCGACGTTGTCGCTGGGGGAGCCCGTGCACAGGCGAACGAGGGCGAGCTGTGGGCGACGAAGGCGGCGCAGATGCGCCGGGAGGCGAACGAGGCAGAAACGCTCGATGCCGCGGACCCCGCACCGGAACCACAGGCAACTTCGGACGTCGCCCCACCCGGCGATCCGGCGGCTGCCGCGCCGGCGGTAGCCGCCGCGGACGCGGTGCGCGCTCCCGCCCCCGCGCAGCGCATCCCTGGCATGCCCGGGATGTGGCAGGCCGAAAACGGCACCTGGAACCCGGTCGTCCTCGGCCCCGAGTTCTCGCGCGTCTGGCCCTCGGACGGCGCGGACGAGAGACGCGAGCAGCACGAAGACGATGCCGCGATCGAGGGCCCCGACACGAGTCCGCCGCCGCAGGACGCGCCTGGTGAGGACCTGTGAGCTCCGATCGGGTGACCTACCGGTTCGGGCCGCTCGAGCGTCGTGGACTACTGGGCCCGGTGCGCGCCGGCCAGGCCGCGGTGCTCGCCGCCGGAGGCCTGGCCGCGATCGCGGTCCTCGATCGAGCGCCCACCGCGGCAGGCGCCGTGACCGCGACGCTTGTGTTCGGCCTCAGCGCCGCGCTGGCGATCGTCCCGGTCGGCCGCCGGACCGCGGAGGAGTGGATCCCGGTCGTCGCCGCGTTCGCGCTCGGCGCGCTGCGGCGACGTACGACCTTTCGCTCGGGCGCGCCGGGGCGCGGCAGTTTGGCGCGCGGGATCCGCAGCCGCATGCCGGTTCTCGACAGACCGATCCCAGACCCGCCTCCGTCGCTGCGTGGCGTGAGGATCGACGAAGCGTCGCACCGCGACCGCCCGGTCGGGATCCTCACGAGCGAGCGCGGCCGGCGTGCCGTCGCCGTGCTCGCGTGCCGCGTGATCGCATTCTCGCTGCTGGACCCGGCCGCACAGGAGCGTCGTCTGGGCCGGTGGGGATTGGTCCTCTCCGGCGCGGCCGGGACACCGATCCGTCGGCTTCAGTGGGTTGAGCGGACGGTCCCCGCGCAGGGCGATGAGCTGGCGCGGTGGGTGGGGTCCGAGCGCGACCCAGCGGTGCCGCTGCGCGGCACGCCGATGATCGATTCATATCTCGAGCTGATCGCGACAACCGCGAGAGTCACCCAGGAGCATGAGATCCTCGTCTCCGTCGAGGTGGACTCCCACCGTGTCCGCGAGCGGGGCGCGGACGCCGTCGCGCGTGCGCTGATCGAGCAGACCGAGCGGGTCGCTCAAGGACTCGAGGCGGCCGAAGTCAGCGTGCTCGGCGCGCTCACGCCCAGCCAGCTGGCGCGTGCCCTGAGAACGGCCTTCGATCCATACGCCCGGTCGGAGCTGGCGGCGTTCGAGACGCCCGACCCGCGGGAAGCGATGCTGGCGGAGGCGGGAGCATGGCCGCTCGGAGTCCGCGAAGCCTGGGATCACTACCGCAGCGATGGTGCGGTGCACGCCACGTACTGGATCGGCGGCTGGCCGCGCGTCGAGGTCTCCCCGATGTTCATGGATGCGCTGCTCGGACGATCGAGCGCGGTCCGAACGGTCGCGGTGACGTTCGAACCGCTGTCTCCTGACCGCTCCACCCGTGAGGTCGAGGCCGCGATCACCCGCGACCGCGCCGACCGTGAGCTTCGCCACCGGTTCGGGCAGTCGGAGACCGCCCGACAGCGTCAGGCGGAGGAGGCGACTTCACGGCGGGAGGCCGAGCTCGCCGCGGGCCACGGGGAGGTCCGGCTTGCCGGCTTCGTGACCGTCACCGGCAGGGACCCAGACGACCTTCGACGCGCCTGCGCCGAGGTTCATGAGCACGCCGCACGCGCAAGGCTCGAGCTGCACCGGATGTACGGCCAGCAGTCCGACGCGTTCACCTTCACGCTGCCGCTCTGCCGAGGGCTCCGATGAGTGCCGCCACGGCGCTGCTCACCTACCTCTGGCACTACCTCGTCGCGCGAACGATCTATGACCAGCTCGTCCGCCCGTTGGCTCACGGGCACCTGCCCGGAGCGGTGCCGATCGTCGGCGTCGCCGCGGTGGCGTTCGTGCTCGGCCGCCTCACACGGAGGCGCGCGTGAGCCTGCGCGCCGCCGAACGTCCCGCGCACCGCAGCACGACGCGCCACGCCCAGGCGATCTATCCATTCATCGCCGACGGTGGCCTCGGCGGCGACGGGGTGTTCGTCGGCCGCGACTCGAGCGGCGGCGCGTTCTGTTACGACCCCTGGGTCCTGTACGGCAGGGGCGTGCTTGACGACCCGAACGTGATCGTGCTCGGCAAGCTCGGCCAAGGCAAGAGCTCGCTCGTCAAGACGCTCCTGTGGCGAATGTTGCTGTTCGGACGGCGCGCGTTCGTGCTTGACATCAAGCGTGAGTACGGCCCGTTGTGCGAGGCGGTCGGCGTCAGGCCGATCTCGCTTGTGCCGGGCGGCGGCGTGCGGCTCAACCCGCTCGCATCGCGCCCCGAGGAGCACGCACAGCTCGAGCTGCTGCGGGCGGTCGCGATCACCGCGATCGGAGGACCGCTCAGCCAACTCGAGGGTGGCGCCCTGCGCGAGGCGCTCCGCGTTGTCCGCATGAGTGGCGTCGCCGAGCCGACGCTCCCGGAGATCGCGTACGCGCTGTTTCACCCGGTCGCCGAGATGGCGGAGCAGCTGCGCACCACCCCGGAACAGCTGGCAGCCGATGCTCGTCGTGCCGCCCTCGCGCTCCAGGACCTGTGCGAGGGGGTTCTTCGCGGGATGTTCGACGGACCGACCACCCCGGGCCTCGAGCTTGACTCCAAGCTCGTCGTGCTCGACCTGCACGCCGTCCGCGATTCGCCGGCGGTCGGGATCCTGATGGCGTGCGCAACCGCCTGGATGAGCGCGCTGCTGGCGAGGATGGCCGAGCTCCCCGGGCGCGAGCGGCTGATCAACGTCGCCGACGAGTCCTGGAAGATCATCCAGCACACCGGTCTCGGCGAGTGGTTTCAGTCGA
Source organism: Solirubrobacteraceae bacterium (assembly GCA_035511595.1). GTDB lineage: Bacteria > Actinomycetota > Thermoleophilia > Solirubrobacterales > Solirubrobacteraceae > Palsa-465. Next base: position 3,567 of record DATKFF010000435.1, read on the forward strand.
ACTTCAAGCTCGCCCGTCAGTTCGGCGTCATGAACCTTGTCGTCCTGCATAAGCTCGCCGACCTCCAGGCCGTGGGCGACGCAGGTTCACGCGCCGCGCGGATCGCGGAAGGGTTGCTTGCGGACGCGTCGACCCGGGTCGTCTACCACCAGGACGAAAGCCAGATCGAGCTCACCAGGGCGCTGCTCGGGCTGACCGATAGCGAAGCGCAACTGATTTCGATGCTGTCGGCCGGGCAGGCGCTGTGGCGGATCGGGAGCCGATCGTTCGCGGTACAGCACTACCGCTCCAGCGTCGAGTCGAGCCTCACGAACACCGACACCGGAATGATGCTGAGCGGCAAGGGCGGCACCCGGAGATGAGCCGCGGGCGCTCGGAAGGCCCATCGGACACCGCGGTGCTCGCGATCATCGGATGCGCCGTCGCGACCTGTGCGGCCGTGTGGCTGTGGGGAGGGGCCGCCGGAGCCCTGTTCGGCCGGGGGTGGCCTCCGGCCGGGTTCGCCCAGATCCTCGGCGTGCTCGTGCGGCTGCCCGCCAGGCTGTCGGATCCCGCCACCGCGTGGCCCGCGGCAGCGCGCTCCCGGCTGCCGGGACCGGCGGGGTTCTACGCCGCTCTTGCCGTCCTGATCGCCGGTGCGGCCGGCGCGGTCGCGGTCGCCCGACGCGCAGGTGCCGTGGGGATGCTCCGCGCCAGCAATCCGGGCGCCCGCTGGGCCTCAGGGAATGACGTCCGGATCCTCCACCGACGCCGGCCGCTGCTCCGGCGGCGCTCGCGCCACGGGGCCGGACGCTTGATCCTCGGCCGTCACGATGCCCGGCTTCTCTACGCCGAGGAGCGCCACGCGCTGGTGGCCTTCGGGCCGCCCCAGTCGGGCAAGTCCGCGGGGCTCGCGGTCCCGGCGCTGCTCGAGTGGGCCGGCCCCGCGGTTGCGTCGTCGATCAAGACCGACCTGCTGGCGGTGACCGTTAAGCGCCGCCGGGCGCTGGGTCCGGTGTTCGTATTCG
>DATKFF010000436.1:0-2728 GCA_035511595.1 Solirubrobacteraceae bacterium
CGGCCCTCATCGAGCGGGCTGTCTCGTCGGCACCGGACTTTCGGGTTCTGAGGACTGTAGGGCGAGAGGGGGAGATGGAGCTGGCCTTCGCGGCCCTCCAGCAACTTTGCGCGCCGGGACTCGACCGTCTGGAGCGGCTCCCAGAGCTTCAGCGCGACGCCTTGGGTGTGGTCTTCGGTCTGAGCAGCGGCGACCCGCCGGATCGGTTGCTGGTGGCGCTGGCCGTGCTCACGCTGCTGTCCGAGTTGGCTGCGGAGCAGCCACTGCTATGCGTCGTTGACGACGCTCAGTGGCTCGACCGGGCGTCCGCTCAGGCGGTCGCCTTCGTGGCACGCCGGCTGGCGAACGAGGCTGTAGCGTTCCTGTTTGGCGCGCGAGAGCTGCCCGATGAGCTCCGCGGCCTTCCCGAGATCGTCGTCGACGGCTTGGGCGAAGGAGATGCACGGTCATTGTTTGGATCGGTCTTTCCCTATCCGCTCGATGAGCCGGTGTTGGATCGCATCGTGTCCGAAACCCACGGCAACCCGCTTGCCTTGCTCGAGCTGCCACGGGGCCTCAGCCCTGCCCAGGTGGCCGGCGGGTTCGGCTTACCCGTATCGGTCCCGCTGGCCGGGCGCATCGAGGAGAGCTTCCGCCGACGCCTGGCAGGGCTCCCCTCGCCGTCACGGCGCCTCCTGCTGGTCGCCGCAGCCGATCCGACGGGGGACGCAGTGCTGGTGTGGCGCGCAGCTGAGCTACTCGGCATTGCCGACTCAGAGGCAGAGGCTGCCGAGGCCGCTGGCCTGGTCGACCTCACAGCGGGGGTGGTATTCCGTCACCCTCTGGTCCGCTCCGCCGTCTACGGTGCCGCATCAGCCCGGGATCGGCGCCAAGCGCACCGGGCCCTGGCCGAGGCGACCGATCCCGGCGTGGACCCCGATCGTCGGGCTTGGCATCGCGCCCGGGCGGCGTCACGCCCGGACGAGGACGTGGCGGCCGATCTGGAGCTCTCCGCTGGTCGAGCCCAGGCCCGCGGCGGGTTCGCGGCGGCGGCTGTGTTTCTGCAACGGTCGACCGAGCTGTCAGTGGACCCGGCCCGGCGGGCGGGTAGGGCGCTTGCTGCTGCCGAGGCCAACCGCCAGGCCGGTGCCCTGGCCGCCGCCCTCCGGCTGGCCACTCTGGCCGAGCGAGGCCCGCTCGACGACGCCCAGAGCGCGCAGCTTGACTTGCTCCGAGCCCAGATTTCCTTCTCGACCGACCGCGGCGGCGCTGCTTCCCAACTCCTGCTCAAGGCCGCTCAGCACCTCGAAGGCCTTGATCTGAGACGGGCGCGTGAGACCTACCTCGATGCCCTGACTGCCGCGATGTTCGCTGGCCGCCTGGCGATAGGGGCGAGTCGGCTTGAAGTGGCCAAGGCGGCCACACACGTTGCGCGTTCTGCGGAACCTCGCCGAGCCTCTGAGGTTCTGCTCGAGGGTCTGGCGCTTCTTGTTACCGACGGCCCGCTCGCCAGTATCCCGGTCTTGCAGCAGGCGGTGAGCGCTTTTCTGAGCGACGACGTCGGCACCGAGGAGCGTTTGCGGTGGTCGTGGCTGGCCGGCAGAGCCGCATCGTTTATGTGGGACTACGACAGCTGGGACGTGCTGACAGCCCGCCAGGTTCAAGTGGCCCGCGATGCGGGTGCCCTTACCCTGCTCCCCCTCACCCTCAGCACCCGCGCCGGCCTGCATATGTTCGCTGGTGAGTTGGAGCTTGCAGAATCAGTACTCGAGCAGTCGGATGCAGTGGCCGGTGTTATTGACAAAAGGTCGCTGTCGTACTCATCGCTCGGCGTCGCGGCGCTCCGAGGGCGAGAGACCATCGCCCACGAACTCATCGACGCCTCCACAAAGGAGTTCAGCGCCAGGGGGGACGGGCTGGGGCTGAACATAGCGTTTTGGTCAACCGCGGTCCTGAACAACGGTCTGGCCCGCTACAACGACGCCTTTACCGCCGCGGAGGAGGTGCTCGATGACCGCTACGAGGTCATGTTCGCACCCTTGGCCAGCGTCGAGTTGATCGAAGCCGCCAGCCGCATCGGAAAGGAGAAGCACGCAACGGCGACGCTAGAGCGCTTGGCGGAGTCCACCTCAGCGAGCGGGACAGACTGGGCCCTCGCGATCCAAGCGCGATGTCGCGCGCTTCTCAGTTACGACGAGGCGGCTGAGACGCTGTACCGGGAAGCGATGGAGCGGCTCAGACCGACGGGATTGCGTTTCGACCAAGCCCGAACCCACCTTCTTTTCGGAGAATGGCTGCGGCGCGAGCGCCGACCCCGAGAAGCGCGTGAACAGCTGCGGGCCGCTCACCGGCTTTTCACCGAGTTGGGCATGGACGGGTTCGCAGAGCGGGCCCGCGTCGAGTTGCGTGCGTCCGGTGAGCACGCCCGCAAACGTGCCATGGAAACGCTGACCGACCTCACGCCCCGAGAGGCACAGATATCACAACTCGTCGCGCAAGGCGCGACCAACCGGGAGGTCGCCGAGCAGCTGTTCGTTAGCCGCGCCACCGTCGAGTACCACCTCCGAAAGGTGTTTGCCAAGCTCGGCGTCAAATCCCGCACCCAACTCGCAGGCCGTATCACTCGTACCGACTCCGAGGGAGGACATCAGACCTGACCACACCGAGAGGCCCCGGGGTGAGTGAATTCTGGTCACAGAACGATCACCGTTATGCCGTCCGAACGCCGACTGGCATTGGATCCCATTGC
>DATKFF010000437.1:0-7489 GCA_035511595.1 Solirubrobacteraceae bacterium
GCGCGGCCGCCCAGCACGACCTCGACCTGAGCCTCGGACAGCGGCAGCTCGTCGAGCAGCACGTTGGGGGCCGCGAGCGGCTCGACGCGCTCGATCCGCTGGTCGCGGACCGCGTCCGCCGTGCTGAACGGCGTCATCCCCATTACGCGACGGCCCGCAACGTTGGGACCTCGAGCGTCTTGCCGGCGAGCGCAGCGGTCGCGGCGACGCGCCCGAGGTAGCCGGCGAAGTCGGCGGCCACCAGCGACTGGGGTCCGTCGCAGATCGCATCCTCGGGGCGCGGATGGACCTCGACGATCAGCCCGTCGGCGCCCACCGCGGCCGCCGCGAGCGAGAGCGGCTCGACCAGCTCACGCCGGCCCGCCGCGTGGCTGGGGTCGACGATCACCGGCAGCTGGCTGCGCTCCTTGAGCACCGGGACCGCGGCCAGGTCGAGTGTGAACCGGTAGGCGGTCTCGAAAGTCCGGATCCCCCGCTCGCACAGGATCACCGCCTCGTTGCCCTCCTGCAGGATGTACTCGGCGGCCATCAGCAGCTCGTCGAGCGTGCTCGACAGCCCGCGCTTGATCAGCACCGGGTGGCCGCTGCGGCCGGCCTCGGTCAGCAGCGGGTAGTTCTGCATGTTGCGCGAGCCGATCTGGAGCACGTCGGCGACCTCGAGCACCGGCTCCAGCTCACGTGCGTCGACCACCTCGGTGACGACCGGCAGCCCAGTCTCGTGCTTGGCCTCGGCGAGCAGCTCGAGCCCCTCCCGTCCGAGGCCCTGGAAGCTGTACGGGGAGGTGCGCGGCTTGTAGGCGCCGCCCCGGAGCATCGTCGCGCCGGCGCGGGCCACGACCGACGCCGTCTCGAGCAGCTGCTCGCGTGACTCGACCGCGCACGGCCCGGCGATCACCGTGAAGCTCGGCCCGCCGATCGTGCGCCCCGCGATCTCGAGCACCGGATGCTCGCCACTCCGCTCGGTTTGTTGTCTCGCGATCATCGTCTGCTGGTCCTTTCTAAGCCTGGAGAACATTAGGGACTTGGTGCCCACCCGCTCACGCGGGCGCTCGGGCGGGGCTTGTGGCGCTCGGCTTCCGAGTCGGGCCCGCGGTCGCTGCCGCGGGCAGGTGGGAGCAGGGCCGAGCGCCTAGCTAAATCGCCAGGCGTACCAGCAGCCGAAATACGTGGCGGAGGTGCTGCCAACGTTGGGGCTGCGGGTGCTCATACGCAACGGGTTGTACCAGAGGGCGGGCGCGATTCCAAGCGTGATCGCTTTTCCTCCACTGTGGAGGAAAATCGATCACCGGGCTTCGGGAGCGTGATGGGTTTGCGTTCATGGTGAACGCAAATCGATCACGCTCGCGGCCGCCGAGGCCGCTGCCGCCGATCCGCTAAATGAGCTCGGCGAGCGCTGCCGCGAACCGCTCGTTCTCTGCCGCGGTGCCGACGGTCACGCGCATCGCCCCCTCCCGGCCGAGCGAAGCGCCGGCGCGGACGAGCACGCCGCGGGCGGCGAGGCCGTCGAGCACGTCTCGCTCCACGGACCCCTCGGGGAGCCGCACCCAGATGAAGTTCGCGTCCGATTCGGCGACCCACAGCCCGAGTTCCCTGATCGCCTCCTCCATCGCCATCCGCGCGGCGATCGTCTGCGCGACGCGTCGCTCGACCTCGTCCTGGTGACGGAGTGCCTCGACCGCCGCGGCCTGGGCCGCGACGCCGAGGTAGAACGGCTGGCGCACCTGGTCGACCGCGATCCGGAAGTCCTCCGAGCCGCACAGCGCGTAGCCGACGCGCAGTGCCGCGAGCCCGTAGACCTTCGAGAAGGTGCGCAACAGCACCAGGTTCGGGTGCCGGCGCAGCAGCTCAAGCGACGCGTACGGGTCGCCGATCCGCAGCGAGAACTCGACGTATGCCTCGTCGAGGATCACGCACACGTGCGGGGGCATGCGCGCCAGGAATTCCTCCACCTGCTCGAGCGGCAGCGCGGTCGAGGTCGGGTTGTTGGGGTTGCAGACAAGCACCAGCCGGGTCGCGACGGTCACCTCGGCGGCGAGCGCGTCCAGATCGTGGCGGTCTTCGGCGTCGAGCGGGACCTCGATCGCGCGGGCGCCGGAGGCCGCGGCCAGATGCGGGTAGACGCTGAACGCGGGCCACGCGTACACGACCTCGGCCCCAGGTTCGAGCAGCGCCTCGCCTGCCGCCAGCAGGATGTCGCAGGAGCCGTTGCCCAGCGCGATCCGCCCGGCCGGAACCCCGTAGCGTGCGGACAGCGCCTGCCGCAGCTGCGTGTACGACGGGTCGGGGTAGCGGTGTGCCGCGCCGAGCACGCCCTGCGCGGCTTGCACGACCTCCGGCAGCGGCGCGAAGCACGACTCGTTCGAGGCGAGCATCGCGACATCGGCGCCGAGCTCATAGCCGTCGGCGACGGGATAGGTGGGGATCCGGCTGATCCGCTGTGCGAATTCGATCGGCACCGCGTCTATTGTGCCGACTCGAGGTCGGCCCGGAGGACACGCGCCTCGCGCAGGTACACGTGCCGCTGGTTATGTCCGTCGGGCGCGTAGTAGTGGACGAGGACGCGGATCACGCGCGGCAGCGAGCCGGGGACGGGCACCTCGCGAGCGCACATCAGCGGGACGGCGTTCAGCCCGACGTTGCGCGCCGCGACCGCGGGGAACTCCGCGTCGAGGTCCTCGGTGACCGTGAAGATGCAGCTGACCATCTGCTCGGGCTCGAGCGAGTTGCGGGTCATCAGCTCACGCATCAGCTCCTCGGTCCCGCCGAGGATCGCGTCAGCCGAGTTGGACTCGACGCTGATTGCGCCCCGAAGCGCGAAGAGCCGCATCTGGCGGTGATTCTGCCAAAGCGGTGGTGGCACGGGGCGGGGAGCGGAGCACGTACACCGCAGCGCAGCCGAACCGATGAACCGAGCTGGTGATCGGCGCCAGCACGGCGCCCATGTCCGGCCTTGTCTCGCAGTCGGCCAGCACGAAGCGGGCGCCGATCTGGCTGACGAAGGTGCGCGTCACGTCCGCCGGGAGCGAGCCGTCGAAGATCATCTGGGCGAGCTGCGCGTTGGGGGTGCACCGCGGCTGGGACCACAGGCAGTCGCCGACGAACGTCTGCCGTCCGGTCTGCGCGGGCACGACCGCACCGAGGTAGAACCGCGTGAGCACGCCGCCCGGCTGCCGGTCGGCGGCGAGGAACTGCAGCGCGTGGTGCTCGCCGGGGGTGATGAAGTTGGCGTTGCCGGGGCTCGGGGCGACCAGCGGCTCGACGCTGTGCAGCTCATACACGGTGGCTGGGATCGTCGCGACCGCGAGCCCGAGCAGCATGATCACCCGTCGCCCGCGCAGCCGCCCGAACCCGACCCGCTGCAGGCCCTCGATCGCCAGCACCGAGAGCGGGATCGTGATCCCCTCGAACGCGTGCAGCGGAGTCGCGCTCACGTCGGTGGCGGAGAGCAGGAAGATGACCAGCGCCGCCAGCGGCCAGATCCGCGTGACCATTCCCAGGAAGGTCCGCGGCCGGATGCGAACCGCGAGCAACGCCGGAATCAGAAGCGGCAGCACCGCGAGCAGGATCGTCGTCAGCGAGAACGAGTGCTTGCTGGCCACGCGCGCCAGCCGCCAGCTCAGATCGGCGCGGCCGAGGATCGCGTAGTAGGCCAGCGGAAGGCCGGTCGCGATCACGGTGATCAGCGGCAGCGCCACCCTCCGTGAGGTGCGCGGATCGCGGCTCCAGAGCGTCAGCTCGGTCCCGACGATGATCAGGATCATGAGCTCGCCCTGCCACGGGTGCAGCAGGCTCGCCAGCGCGCCGAGCAGCCCCGGCACCCATGGGAACGCGCGGTCGCCCGCGGTGGCCCGGGCGCGCGCACGCTCGTAGGCGAACAGCGCGAACAGCATCGCCGAGAGCGCCAGCAACCCGAACGTGTAGCCCCAGGAGAGGAACGACGGGAACAGGTCACCGATCACGCCCCACGAGCCGTAGATCACGGTGAACGAGCCGAAGAACAGTCCCAGCGCGAGCGCCGAGCGCCGCGCCCACAGACCGCTCAGGCTGCGATGCGCGTAGCCGCGAACGCCGTAGAAGGCCGCGACGACGGCGGCTGGCTTCCAAAGCAGCAGCGCCAGCCACGGCGCCACGCCGAGCGCCGTGAGCCCGCCGGAGATCACGACCGCCGGCTGGAAGTAATCGGCGGCGGTCGGACGCAGCACGAACAGGTTCGAGGCAAGCACGTGGTTGGCCGCCTCGCGGATCCAGGCGAGGTACTGCATCTGATCGACGAGGTACACGCCGTCGGTGCCGGTCCACACCAGCCCGTGCGCGACCACCTGATACAGGTCGAGTCCAAGGACCCACAGCGAAACGGCCGCGAACGCCGCGAGCACCAGCAGCTCGAACCAATCCGGCCGGAGGCGTGCCAGCCGGGCGGTCGGCGCCGCCGGCGGCCTGACCACCACGGGGACGGCGGGCGGCACTCCGGCGACGTCGGTTTCAGCGCGCATCGACGAGCGACGCTAACAGGACGCTAATACTGGGGGCATAAAGGTATGCGCAGAGAACCTTGAGCGGCGGCGGGCCGGGCGAACGGCGCCCGCCGGACTCGGGTTCAGGACAGCTTGTGCTGCAGCGCCCTGGACGCCTCGCCGGCGTGCGTCGCGAGCGGGCTCAAGCCGTGGTTGTTCAGGTAGATCCCGGTCGCCGGGACGAACGTCACCACGAGGAACACCGTCAGCGCGAGCATCGCCCGCCGGAGCCTGACGCTCGTCCCGAGCGCCGCCAGCGGCGCAAGCCAGATGATGTACCACGGCATCAGCCACGCAAGGCTCACAATCAGCGCGAGCGTGGCCCACCCCGCCCGGGAGATCCAATCGCCCCGCCGGCGCAGGAGGATCACGATCGCCACGATCACGACGCCGTCGAGCACCCGCAGCAGCGTCGGGGTGCCGCCCCCGACCCTGAGCAGCAGGCCGAGCACGTTGGGGATGCTGAAGTCGGTCAGGAGCGTGCTCTGGTCCTGGAGGTTCGGCAGCGACAGGCCGAACAGGGCGACGCTCATCAAAGCCAGCGGGATCGCCGCGGCGACCGCCCCCTGGACGATCTGGATCATGCGCGTGCGCGCCGGCCTGACCGCGACGAGCAGGAACGGCAGCAGCAGGATCGCTGTGAACTTGACCGCGACCGCGAGCATCAGGACGGCGCCCGCCGAGCGATCGCGGCGCGCCAGCAGCAGCGCGATCGCCGCCGTCGACGGGATCAGCATGAAGAAGTCGTTGTGGAAGCCACCGATCGCGTAGATCAGGTAGATCGGGTTGAACGCCACGAATACGAGCGCGAACCGGGGGTCACGCCCGAGCTGCCGCGCGCACTGCCAGACGAGCGCCAGGAACGCGAGGCTCGCCAGCACCGTGATGCTCTTCAGCAGCCAGTAGGAGACGGCCAGCGAACCCGTCGGAAGCAGGTAGGTACCGGCGGTGAACAGCGGCCCGTAGGGGCTGTGCAGGTGATGCCAGGTCGCCAGCCGGAACACCGGGTCGTGCTGCTCGAGCGCGATCACGTGGGTGTACGGGTTGAACCCGTGCAGCGCCCCCAGCCGTGCGTAGCCGAGGTAGTTGAAGAGGTCGGTCAGCTGCATCGGCGGGGCCATCAGCAGGATCACGTGCAGCGCCACGATCGCGATCACGATCGCCCGCAGGGACAGCGCTCTGGTCGCCCCGATCACGACCCCGTAGGCGACGAGCATCGCGACGATCAGCCCGCTCAGCCCGTAGTCGAGCGTCAGCTGGTTGTTCGGCAGCCCGCTGAACAGGGCGTGCAGCGGCCCGGCCTCCCACCCGGGGAAGACCTCGTTCGAGCGCGGCACGAGCACGGTCGGCCCCGAGGTCGCGAACGCGACCAGCGCCAGCGCCCCGAGCACCAGCGAGGCCAGCGCCAGCCGACCCGCCAGCGGACCGAGCGCCACCCGCGGGCGTGGCAGCGTGAACCGCGTCCAGAGCGCCGCTCCTCGGGGCAGCGCGACGTCGCCGGCGCTGGCCACCGGGGTCGATGACAGCACGACGGCGCCGTCGCTATGGGCGGAATCCGCTCGCATTGGTCAGGAATAGTGCCCTGAGCTACGTTCGGCTGGTCTCAAAGCGCCGTTGAAATTTTGTTAAGCGATGCATACCCGGGACGGCGGCGAACTCATGCCTGACCGACCGCGCGGACGCCCCCGCGGCGCCTAACATGCTGCCGCGTGAGCGTCGGCAGCGCCGTCTCGGGGGTCGCACGCAGGCCTGCATCGGGCGCCTCGCTCGATCGTGTCAGGTCGGCGCTCGGTGATCCAGCGCTTGTCGCCGTGGCCGGCCTGATGGCGCTCGCCGCGGTACTGCGCTTTTACCGGATCGGCCACCAGGGCTTTTGGTTTGACGAGGGCAACACCGCGCTCGAGGTTCGCTACTCGATCGGCCAGATGCTGACCCTGATCAAGCACTACGAGTCGACCCCGCCGCTGTACTACCTGGTGGCTTGGGTGTGGGCCCGGATCTTCGGCCACGGCGAGGTCGGCCTGAGGTCGCTGTCGGCGCTGTGCGGGGTGCTGACGGTGCCGGTCGCCTACGCCGCCGCGCGTAAGCTGGTCTCCCGCCGCGCGGGGGTGATCGCCGCGGCGCTGACGGCCACCAGCTCGCTGCTGATCTGGTACTCGCAGGAGGCCCGTGCATACGAGCTCGCCGTGCTGCTGGCCGGCGCATCGCTGGTCGCCTTCGCCTACGCGCGGGCTGACCCGACGCCGCGGTGGCTCGCCGCCTGGGTGATCGCCTCGGCGCTCGCGCTGGCAACCGAGTACTACGCGCTCCTCGTCGTCGTGCCGGAGTTGCTGTGGCTGCTGTACCTGCATCGGCGGCGACGCGGGCTGTACGTCGCGTTCGCGGCGCTCGCGCTGTGCTGCGCGCCGCTGCTGTGGTTCGCGATCAGCCAGAACGCGACCGGACATGCGAACTGGATCGCGCGCTCACCGCTCGGGCGCCGGACGGCGGAGATCTTCCCGCAGTTCGCGGCCGGCTTCAGCTCGCCGGGATACTCGGTGCTCGAGCCGCTCGCGCTCGCGCTGGCGGTCTTCGGCCTGGTGCTGATGCTCGCCCGCTCGCTTCCGGACGAGCGCCGGGGAGCGGTGGTCGCCGGCTCGATCGCGCTCGCCGGGCTTGTCATCAACTTCATCCTGATTGCCGCGGGGATCGACGACCTCCTCACCCGGAACGTGATCTCGCTGTGGGTGCCGGCGGCGGTCGCGGTTGCAGGCGGGTTCGCCGCCGCCCGTGCCCGGCTCGCCGGCCTCCTTGCTGCGGTCGCGTTGTGCGCGATCGGGGCGGGGACAGCGATCGCGATCGCCAATGACCGCAGCTTCCAGCGACCGGACTGGCGCGGGGTGGCGCGGCTGCTTGGCGCGCAGCCGCGGACGGACAGCCCCGGGCGAGCGATCCTGATCCAGCACTACCGGGACCTCCTCCCGCTGTCGCTGTAC
>DATKFF010000438.1:0-3985 GCA_035511595.1 Solirubrobacteraceae bacterium
GAGCGGGGCGCCCAGGCGATCGAGGGCGCCGCGCGGGGGATGCGGCAGGCGCTCTTGCGCTTCGTCGAGTCAGCTCGGTCGCGCGAGACGTGAGCCGCGACGGTTGCGCCCGGCGCGCCGATGATCCACGGTCTCGGAAGAAAATGCTCCGCCGACCTGACCCGACGCCGAGGCGCGCCCCCAAATGGACCCGAAAGACGATGGTAACCGCCACAGTCGTCGCCGTCGCCTGCAGCTGGCGGGTCGGCGAAGGCGCCACGCCCATCGCGGCCGACAAGGCCACGACGGCGGCGAACATCACGCGCGTCGTGACCTCGCTCCTCGCGGGGTCTCAGTTCGCGCATCACCCGCTGGATGACCAGCTGGCGGGCAAGCTGCTCGAGCGGTACCTCGAGGCGCTGGACGGATCGCGATCTCTCTTTCTCCAGACCGACGTCGACGAGCTCGCCGCTTACCGGCGCACATTGGCCTACGCGACGAGGGTCGAGGGCGACACGCGGCCCGCCCAGACGATCTTCAAGCGCTTCCTCGAACGCCTGGGCCAGCAGGCGGCCTACGACTCGGATCTTCTTCGAACCGCCGCCTTCGATTTCACCGGCCACGACACCTTCCTCTTCGATCGGGACCGCGCCGCCCGGCCGCGCGATCTCTCGAGCGCACACGCCATCTGGCGCGAGGAGCTGCGCGCGGAGGTCCTCCAGGAAAAGCTCAGCGACAAGAAGCCGCCGGCCGCCGAGATCACCAAGACGCTCACGCGTCGCCACGCGCAGCAGCTCCGGATGATGACCGCCCTCGGGCAGGACGAGGTCCTCGAGATCTACCTCGACTCGTTGACGCACGTTTATGATCCGCACTCGGATTATCTCGGCCACGAGGAGATGGAATCGCTGTCGATCGCGATGAACCTGTCTCTGTTCGGGATCGGCGCGTCGCTGAGCAGCGATGAAGGTGCCTGCACCGTGCACGAGCTCGTGCCCGGCAGCCCTGCCGAGAAGAGCGGCCTCCTCAAGCCGGGGGACCGCATCACCGCCGTCGCGCAGGACGCGGGCGAGCCGGTCGACGTCACCGACATCCCGCTCACGCGCATCGTGGGCCTCATTCGCGGCCCGAAGGGGTCGGTGGTGACGCTTACCGTCCTGCCGCCCGTCGGGTCGGCGGGGCCGCCGCGGACGGTCAGACTCGTCCGCGCGGAGATCAAGCTCGAGGACCAGCAAGCGAAGGCGCAAATCATCGAGAAGCCGGAGGCCGATGGCTCGACGGTCCGCCTCGGCGTGATCGATCTGGCGTCCTTCTATTCAGGCGACGGCGGCGCCAGCGGAGCGACGGTCGACGTCACGAAGCTGCTCGGCAAGCTCAAGTCCGAGCGGGTGCGCGGCGTGGTCCTCGATCTGCGCCGCAACGGCGGCGGGTCTCTCGAGGAGGCCATCAAGCTCACCGGGCTCTTCATCAAGAGCGGGCCCGTCGTTCAAACGCGCGACTCGAACAACGTCGTCCAGGTGGACACCGATCCCGATGCCGGCGTCGTCTACGACGGGCCGCTCGTCGTGCTCACGAGCCGTTTCAGCGCCTCCGCCTCCGAGATCGCCGCCGGCGCGTTGCAAGACTACGGGCGCGCCGTCATCGTGGGCGACTCGACGACCTTCGGGAAAGGCACCGTGCAGTCGATCTTGCCCCTCGCGACCGTCATGGATCGGGCCAAGGCCTCGCACACCTACGATCCGGGTGCGCTCAAGATCACCATCAGCAAGTTCTATCGGCCGAGCGGCGCCTCGACCGAGCTTCGCGGCGTGGCCTCGGACATCGTCCTGCCCTCGCGCAGCGACGTCGCCAAGGTGGGCGAGGCCGAGCTCAAGGATCCCTTGCCCTGGGACACCGTCGCCGCCGCCCGCTACGAGCGCGTCAATCGCGTCGAGCCTTGGCTGCCCACCCTGCGGACGCAATCCGGCCGTCGCATCGAGGCCGACCGGGGCTTCTCCGACCTGCGCGCGGAGATCGCGAGCTTGAAGGCGAGGATCGCGGCGGGCCAGGTGTCCCTCAACGAGGCGCAGCGGCGACGCGAGATCGCCGCCACGGAGGCCCGCGACAAGGAGATCGAGCGGGACGCTCACATCACCGCCGCCACGGGCACGCGCTATGTCATCACGGTGAAGAGCGCCTCCAAGCCGGGTCTCCCACCGCCCGAGGTCTCCGCCGCGAAACCCGCCGCGCCCGACGGGGGCGTTGCGGCCGCGCACGACCGCGATTCGGGCGAGCTCGGCGCGGCCGAGAATCTCGTGCTGAACGAGTCGCTCATGATCCTGCGGGATTACGCGCGGCTGCTCGAGCCCAAGCCTCCCGGACACGCGTCGTCGAGCCCGAGGTAGCCACGCCGCGGCGAGTGTTTAGGGTTGAGTGAGATCTTTGGCGACGCGCATGGGCGCTTCGCCGGGACCTCGCGAGGAGCCACCATGCCATCACCGTCACCCAGGCCCCCGCCGGCCGCACCCCCTCCGGCGCCGGGCGGCCCCGAGCCGAGCGCCTCGCGCCGGACGCTGATCCTCCTGGCGTTGATGATCGGAGCGATGTGGTTCTGGAAGAGCACGATGGAGGGGCAAGAAGAAGCGGCCGTCGCCTATTCGCAGCTCTTCGACTGGGTGCGAGAGGGCAAGGTGAAGTCGATGGTGCTCGCGGGCGACACGGCCTCCGCGACCCTCGCGAAGCCCGAGACCGTCGACGGCAAGACCGTCCAGACCTTTCGCACGAACCTGCCCGCGAACGACGCCGCTTTTCTGCCGCTCCTCCGCGACAAGGGCGTGCGCGTCACGGTCAACAGCCAGCGGCAGCCCTTCGCCGTCCAGGTGGTGCTGACGCTGCTGCCCTGGGTGCTCATCTTCGCGGCCTGGGGGTGGATGTCCCGGCGCGCGCGCGGAATGCTGAGCACGGGTGGACCGCTGGGCGGATTGCTCAAGAGCCCGGGGCGCAAGTTCGACAAGGCGACGTCCGTCAACGTGACGTTCGACGACATCGCCGGCCTCAAGGCGGCCAAGAACGACCTCCTCGAGGTCGTGAAGTTCCTCAAGGAGCCGGCTCGATTTCGCCGCCTCGGGGGAAAGGCGCCGCGCGGCGTGCTGCTCGTCGGTCCGCCTGGGACCGGCAAGACCCTGCTGGCGCGCGCTGTGGCCGGGGAGTCGGGCGTCCCGTTCATCTCCATCAGCGCCTCCGAGTTCATCGAGCTCTTCGTGGGGCTCGGCGCCTCCCGCGTCCGGGAGCTGTTCGCCGAAGCCAAGAAGAGCGCGCCCGCGATCGTCTTCATCGACGAGATCGACGCCGTTGGCCGCTCCCGGGGCGCGGGTCTCGGCGGTGGCAACGACGAGCGCGAGCAGACCCTCAATCAGCTCCTCTCCGAGATGGACGGCTTCGATCGCTCCGAGCTGGTCATCGTCATGGCAGCCACGAACCGTCCGGACGTCCTCGACCCCGCCCTTCTGCGCCCCGGACGGTTCGATCGCCGCATCCTCGTCGACCGACCCGAGCTGGCCGCCCGCAAGGCCATCCTCGGTGTGCACACGCGGGGCAAGCCCCTCGCGCCCGACGTCGACTCGAACGCCATCGCCGAGAGGACCGCCGGCTTCTCGGGCGCGGACCTCGCGAACCTCGTGAACGAGGCCGCGCTCGCGGCGACGCGGGCTGACCGGGAGCAGATCACGGCGGCTGATTTCTCCGACGCCTTCGACAAGATCGTGCTCGGGGATCCCAGCGAGGCGAGGCTCGAGCCGAAAGAGAGGCGACGGGTCGCGATCCACGAATCCGGTCACGCCGTCGTCGCGCACTTCTCGTCAGACGTGGAGCCGCCGCAGAGGGTCAGCGTCATCCCGCGCGGCATGACTCTCGGCGTCACGCACCAGAACTCCGGCAGCGATCGGCGCGTCATGTCGGAGCCGGAGCTCGTCGCGCGCATCCGCGTGCTCATGGGGGGCTATTCGGCCGAGCGTCTCGTCCTCGAGAG